>JAFQVS010000027.1 GCA_017407905.1 Bacteroidaceae bacterium
CCTCACTTAGTCGCTTGTAAACAAGCGTCTAAGTAGCGGTTAAACATACCTCGCACTTTTTCCTTAAAACAATCGAACCTACATTGAATTTCTTTTTTATGGTGCAATAAATTAAAAGTTACCTTTTGTACGTATTATATGCGGCTGTTCTTGAAAATTAGAAATAGATTATTGATTCTTACCCACAGTAAATTTCTACTGAGCCGATAAAATAGCCCTAACCTATAAAAATAATCGAAGCAGCACCTTTTTAAAAAGGTGCTGCTTCGATTATTTTTGTTGTCGTTGCTCTTGGGAAAAAGGCAGGGTTTACTCCTTGTGTATGCGGGCGATAAAATCATCGGGCATAATATCGGCGTTGTATGGTTGGCCGAAAAGGTAAAAGAGCTTTTCGCTCTTGCCTTGCAGGGCCGAGGCTACCATTCTGCGAAAATCCTCTTTCGTCTCGCCCAACGAGTATAGAATATAGGCTATAAATGCGTCAATATCAGTGGTGTCGGGGGTCATCGGACGGGCTATGTAAAATGCTGTCAGAGCGGGTATATTTGCCTCTTGCTCAAGGAATTGTGTGCCCAAACGATATAAAATCTCGTGTATCTTCCACTCCTTTGTCTCGGTTGCGTTAATGTCGGTGAATGTCATATTCTCTTTGTCGCGAAGCTCGTACAGGGGGCTTCTGTGGGCGATAATCTGCTTGATGCTCTCGTTGGAGGGGGCTTGCAGAATTGCTCTTTTGGTATATGTGGACGAGGCGTCGTAATTCCCGGCCTGCTGATATAGAATTGCTACGTTCAGCAGTGCCAGCATTGCTTCTATGCTCTGGTTGTTGTTCTTTTCCATACCTTTCGTGGCGATGCGGCAGAAGGCTTCAATTGCTTCGGAGCTGTTGCCCGAGTAGGCGTCGGCGAGTGCTACGTAAAAGTCGGGGATTATGCTTTTGGGGTATTTCTGCCCTAATTGCGTGAACAACTCGCGCGATTTTGAGTAGTCGTGCAGATGGTGGTAGCAGTAGCCCTGCATCATTTTGGCATACTCGATATTCTCGTCGATTGTAAGCTCATATTCAAAGCACTCCAAGGCCTTCCCGAAGCGTCCTATCATATAGTAAATGTGTCCCAACTGTTCCCAATAGAATGTGGAGTAGGGTGTCTCGTCGAGTAGTTTATTGTATATTTTGATTGCTTCGTCGGTGTGTTGCAGCTCGATGAGGCTCTCGGCTTTTACCTCCAGCAGATTGATGCTGTCGGGGTAGCGTGTGAGCCCCTCGTCGGCGGCTGCGAGTACCTCTTGTGCAAAGCCGCAGTCGAGCAGTATCTCAAGGGCTTCGTAGGCTGTTTCGTCGGTTATTGTGCTGCGGCGTAGTAGCTCGCGTGCTATTTTGCGCGACGATTTATAGTCTTTGAGTGCAAGGTGAACCTCGGCTTTTAGCAGTAGTGTGTCGTCGTCGTCGATATATTGCAGGCGCTCGAAGAGGCCGAGGGCTGCCTCGGTGTTTCCGTATGAGAGTAGCATTCGTATCTCCATTTTTGTTACTTCGGGGCTCTCGGGGTGCAGACGCTTGGCGGTGGCATATACCTCCTCGACCTCGGCTGTCTTTTCGTAGTAGAGGTAGTAAGAGAGTATGTCCGATAGCTGGTCGCTCTCGAAATAGCAGCTGCTGTTGTCTCTTCTGCTCTGTTCATATTTTTTTAGCAGATTGCGAAACTCGGGCGTGTCGAAGTATCCTTTGTCGTTGCTCATACGGGTGGTTTTTGGGAATTTGCAAAAGGGCTGTGTCAGTTTTTCTTTTCTTGACACAGCCCTCTATGTTTTTTATTTGCCTTTTATCTTGCTCCACGTATCTTTGAGTGATACGGTGCGGTTGAATACGGGGTGCCCGGGGCGGCTGTCGGAATCGACGTTAAAGTAGCCGATGCGCTGGAATTGCAGATAGTCGAGCGGTTGCAGTGTGGCTGCGAATTGCTCGACGTAGCAGTTGGTGAGTATCTGCAATGAGTCGGGGTTTATTATCTCTTTCATTCCTGTTAGTGCATCGCACTGCTTGGCCTCGCGTATGGCGGCGAGCTCGTCGCGGGGATTCTCGACTTTCCACAGACGGTCGTATAGGCGTACCTCGGCCTGAACGCTGTGTGCGCAGCTTACCCAATGGAGGGTGCTCTTTACTTTGCGGTTGGCATCGGCCTCGCCGGTCTTTGTGTTGGGGATATACTCGCACAGCACCTCGGTTACGTTGCCCTCGGCGTCTTTGTTGCAGCCTGTGCACAGTACTATATAGGCGTTCTTGAGGCGTACCTCGCGACCGGGGGTCAGACGGTAGAAGCTCTTGGGTGCATCCTCCATAAAGTCGTCGCGCTCTATCCACAGAGAGCGGCTGAATGATATTGTGTGGGTGCCGCTGTCGGGGTCCTCGGGGTTGTTTATTGCCTGAAGTTCCTCGACTTTATCCTCGGGGTAGTTGGTTATTGTCAGCTTGACGGGGTTTATCACTGCCGAGACGCGTGTGGCGCGGCTGTTGAGGTCTTCGCGCACGGCCGATTCGAGCAGTGAGATGTCGTTCAGTGCGTCGTATTTTGTGTAGCCTATCTTGTCGATGAATTTTGCTATTGATTGGGGCGAGTAGCCGCGACGGCGTATTCCGCAGAGTGTGGGCATACGGGGGTCGTCCCAGCCGTTCACCAACTTTTCTTTTACGAGGGTCAGCAGATTGCGCTTGCTCATAAGTGTGTAGCTGAGGTTCAGCTTGTTAAACTCGTACTGACGGGGACGGTTATCGTCGAGCTCTTTGCCCTCTTTCACCCAATCGACGAAAAGGTCGTACAAGGGGCGGTGGGGCACAAATTCGAGTGTACACAAGGAGTGTGTAACACCCTCGAAATAGTCGCTCTGTCCGTGGGCAAAGTCGTACATCGGGTAGGCTTTCCACGTGGTGCCTGTGCGGTGGTGGGGGTGCATCACGACGCGGTAGATGATGGGGTCGCGGAAGTGCATATTGGAGTGTCCCATATCAATTTTGGCACGCAGCACCATTGCTCCCTCGGGCACCTCGCCGCTGTTCATCTTGTAGAAAAGCTCAAGGTTCTCTTCGATGGGGCGGTTGCGATAGGGACTCTCGGTGCCGGCCTGCGTGGGAGTGCCCTTTTGCAGGGCTATCTGCTCGGATGTCTGCTCGTCGATATATGCTTTTCCCTCCTTTATGAGGCGCAGGGCAAAGTCCCACAATTGCTGAAAATAGTCCGAGGCGTAATATACGTTGGCCCAATCGAATCCCAACCATTTAATATCCTCCATAATGGACTCGACATATTCGGTCTCCTCTTTGCTGGGATTGGTGTCGTCGAAGCGCAGATTGCATACGCCGTTGTATTTCTGTGCCATTCCAAAGTCCATATGGATGGCTTTGGCGTGTCCTATATGAAGATAGCCGTTGGGCTCGGGCGGGAAGCGTGTCTGTATGCGTCCGCCGTTTTTACCCTCCTCAAGGTCATTTACTATAATTTGTTCGATGAAGCTGAGGCTCTTTTTCTCGTTCTTTTCTGTTTCGTTAATCTCGCTCATTATATGATGCTTGTTTTATGTTATTCTATTGTTTTTTTATGGCTTTTGCCTTTGGTTTGCAAAGATAGTGAAAGGCGAGCGGAGAATAAAATAAAAATATTTATTTTTTATCCCGAGCCGCATCCTATTCTTCGCGCTTTAGCGCAAAGATACGAACAAGCGAGCGAGAAAAAGAGAGTTTACTCTATTTTTTTTCGCAGCGAGCGCAGAAAATCTTCGAGCGCGAGCATCCAATAGTCGGAACCAGCGCCCCTGTGAGGCGGCAAAAATCACTATACTCTCTTTAGATTGCAGAAGTAACCTATTTTATAAATATTAAGCAGCGTCAGCGAGGGGTGCCTGCCCAGCAGATTCACGCGCAATATGGGGCACAGGGCTCTCCACGCGGCGGCTGTGATGCTTGTCAGATGCCACTTTTTTAGTCGGTTGTAGAAACGAAGCAGGGCGGTTGGGGCAATTGTCTCCTCCAATTGTGTTAATGTGCGCAGCGACTCCTCGACTTTGGCAAGATAGACCTTATTACTTTCGAGCCCAATGTGCATAAGCGGTGCGTCGATGTGTTTAACCGGCACACCGCGTCTGCGCAGCTCGTAGCCGAAGATTGTATCCTCGTAACCGTAGTTTATTATCCTTTCGTCGAATTTAATATCGAGGAACAGCTCGCTACGAATGGCGAAGCAGAATGTGGTGAATTTATCGTATGGCGCACGGCTGCGCTCTTTGGCGCTGCGATGCTTGTCGGCCGCACGCTCGTAGCGGTGGCGCAGCGTGCAACTGCTGGTGAGCGGTGCCTCGGGGTGATACAGGCCGCCGCAGACAACGGGGCTCTCTGCGAGCGCCTGTGAGTATAGTTGCAGAATATCATCGTGTTCGGCAACGGCGTCGCTGTCGATGAAAAGAATGTCTTTTCCGCGTGCCTCTTGTGCCAAAATATTGCGTATGCGTGCGCGACCCACATTCTGCTGCTGTGCGATAATGCGGCAGTGGGGCAGTTGCGCGAGCGGGGCGTTGAACGATAATCCGCGGGGCGACGAACCATCCTCGCCCACAATTATCTCAAAGGGGCGGCCGAGTGCAGTGCCTTGACGGTGCAGTGTCTCGACAAGATTGCGGCACTCATAGTCTTTCGTGGGAATCAGTATTGATAGCATTCTGTGCAAAATTATCTGTTTTTCTTAAAAAATCCAAAAAAGCGTGCTTGTAATTATAAAATTATGGCTGCTCACAAAGAGTGCGAGCAGCCATAAAAAAGATTGAAAGTTTCTCTTATTTTATATAGACCTTTTTTCCGTTTATAATGTAAATGCCTTTCGCGGGATGCTCGATGCGTCGTCCCTGAAGGTCGAAAATATCGTGTGCACGGCCCTCATTCTCGATAGTCTCGATGCTTGTCTCTACCTCGACGGCCGAGGCCTCGAAACTCCAGATGCTGGCACCCCAGAAGGGCTTTGTGAGCACATAATTCCAAGTGTCGGGGTTGATGTACCAGCTTGTGGCGCCCTTCTCGCCGATGATGCAGATGCCCGTGTCGCCTGTATCGACGGTCATTTGTTCGAGCGTCCAAGAGTAGTCGCGGCCCACGCGCACCGTCTGGTCGGCAACGTCGTTGGCAATATAGGCGCTCTTGCCGTTGAGCTTGCTGTATATGCTCACCGTGCCATCGTCGTTCTTGCGCAGCGACCACAGATAACCGTTGCCGTTGCCTTTGGTCTTTGGCTCGACGCGGCCGCTGTTGCTGCACACTGCATAGTAGTTGGTAAAATAGGCGTTGCGTATGTAGTAATATACATCCTCGCGCAGTGCGTCGATGATATTGGTGCGGGGCATTTGCAAGAATTGGTTGTAGAGTGCCACGTAAATAGAGTAGGTCTCTTGCGATACGCCTCCCTGTTCCAATAGGGCCTTTGCGGGGGTGATGAGGCTGCTGCTTAGAAAATCGAGTGCCTCGACCGTGGGCTCGCCGATGCTCCCGGGTACAGCCTTTTCTATTATACGCTCGCACTTATTGCACAGGCCGCGGAGCTGTGCGGTAAAGTCGCTCACCTCGACAATGTACCACGTTCCGGGGTAGCAGAGTGCGGGGTTGTTGTAGGCATTTACGTTGCCCGAGAGCTCGGCGTGCAGACGCTTGATGCTGCCCGTTGCCGTGGGCTTATAGCCCGCCACCGCCGATATTGTAACAACGCCGGGAATAAAAGTATAGTCGCGTGTGGCGACGGTGGCCTTGTCGATGCGCAGGGCAGTGCCCGCCTCGCCCATCTTCACCGCAGCGTTGTATGAGGGCATACTCAGCAGGCGGCCGTCGCATAGGTTCCTCAGAATGTAGCCACTCTCTTGCGCCTCGAATTGCCACAGCTCCTCGGGCTCGACCTGCGGGGTGTAGTGGAAGCGCACGCCGTCGTTGCTGACGTACATTGTCGAGCCTGCAAACTGTTTCTTATAATATGTCGAGGCCGATACAATCTGATAGCTCTTGCCAATCTCGGGCTGTGTAATATCGGCTCTCTTGTAGGCCTCGACGGCGGCTGCAACGGCTGTCGCATCGCCTCCCGCGATGGCTGCCGCAAGAGCATCGTGAAGCTCGGCCGAGGGGTAGCCTACCGCCCCTCTTATGCTTGCCTTGAGTATGCTCTCGGCTTCGAGCATTGTCTGCTCCTCGTCGCTCGGGGTGGGCTGCTCGATATAGTGCTTGGCGTATGTGTAGCCCAATGCGTCGAGAATTTCGTCGTGCGTTTGCAGACGCTTGTAGAATGAGCCCCAGCTCTTTTTTGCCGCGGGTAGCCAGCCCGTCTCGGCAAGCGCCAGCATACGGGGCAGCAGCTGATATTCAAGCTCGATGGCGTCGTTCAGCGTCTCGGCCCACAGATTGCCCTGTACGCCCATACAGTACTCCTCGCGTCCGCCGAGTGAGGATACGGGATTCAGCGAATAGACCTCCTCGATGGTGTTTACGTGGCTGTCGCCCCAACCGCCATAATAGGGCTCGTCGATAATGGTGCGGTCGGCGGGCACCTGCATAAAGTCGAGATAAACGTGCGAGTAGGGGGTGATGATGCTCTTGAAGCCTTTGTTGGCGGCATCGGCACTCTTTCCGATGCTGTTCCACGCCATTATGACGGGCTTAACCTTGTTGCTGCTGCTCCAATGGGAAAGAAGCTCGTCCCACACGACAATATCCTTGCCGTGCTTCTCCTTGAGGTATGTTCCAAGCTCCTCGACCAACCACGATTGCAGCTCGTTGACGCCCGAGAGGCCCTCCTCGCGCACACGACGCAGGCAATCCTCGTTTGTCTGCCATTGTTTGGTGGGACACTCGTCGCCGCCAATGTGAATGTAGGGGTAGGGGAAGATTGCGGCCACATTGTCGAGCACGCATTTTAAAAAGTCTATTACCTCGTCCTTGCCGATGTTAAGTACATCCTCGGATATTCCGCCGTCGAGGCGCACCGAGTATTTCTTTGTGGGGTCGCAGCTGAACTCGGGGTAGGCGGTTACGGCGGCTACCATATGTCCGGGAAGGTCAATCTCGGGCAGAATGTCGATGTTACGCTCGGCGGCGTAGGCTACAATCTCGCGCAGGTCGGCCTGCGAGAACCACATTCCGCGGCCATACTCTGTGTCGTCGAAGAATTTTGTGCCCTCGCCGGGGCTTGTGAACGAGCCGCTGCGCACTGCGCCCACTTCGGTGAGCAGTGGGTATTCGGGAATTTCGATGCGCCAGCCTTGGTCGTCGGTAAGATGCCAATGCAGGCGGTTCATCTTGTAGAGTGCCATAATGTCGAGCACTCTCTTTACCTCGTCTTTGTCGAAAAAGTGGCGGGCAACGTCCATCATAAAGCCGCGGTGCCCATACTGTGGCTCGTCTTTTATGCTCAGATAGGGGAGGCTCCAATCGGGTGCCTCTTCATTGTGCCCGAAGAGGCTGCGCGGAAGCAGTTGTTTCAGCGTCTGAAGGGCGTAGAGGAATCCTGCGTCGCCCGAGGCTTTAATCTCGATGCCCTTTTCGGTAACGTCGAGTGTGTAGGCCTCGTCGGCAAGCGCTGCGTCTACCAAGAGCAGAATCAGCCCCTCGCTCTCTTCGTCGCCGCCTGTCTTTACTGCTAATTTAATGCTCGAGGCCTCTTGCAGCATTGTGGCAAATTCCGTGGCCATTTTCTGCGTGGCCTCATCGGGGCAGACGATGGCTGTGAGCGTCGAGAGTGCCTTGCGCTCGTCCTCTTTTGTAAATGTCAGCTCTTTGGGGTAGGGGATTATGCTTATTTTGGCCTCCTGAAGGGCTGCTTTTACCGAGGTGAATGTTACGGGGTTGTTGGGGTCGCCTTTGTCCCATAGGCCGATGCCTCGGTTCGAGCCCGGGCCGCCCCACAGGTTCATCGAGACGCTGTTGTTGCCCACGGGCTGTATCTCGTATCCGCCCGGGTAGCTGCTGTTTGTGGTTGCGTTAATATGGAATCGGCTCACTCCTTTGGGCGATGACGCTGCCGACACCATCTGATTTTTTGCGGCCGATGGCACGTACAGCGTGTAGCCTTTTTTGTTGGTGAACGAGTAGCCGTCGGTGGCGTTACCCGTTATCTTCCACTGCTGCTCGTCGGCGGCAGTGGCCGAGGCTGTGGCAATCTGTGCGCCGTCGCTCGAGGCTGCGAATGTCTCGCCGCCGTTCATAAACTGTATAAGGTACCATACGTCGTTACCATCGGTGCTGATGGTTGGAAATTCTTGTGCGCTCAGTGATGCGGCGCAAAAGAGTGATACTAAATAAAGAAATGCTTTTTTCATATTCTATAAATTTTGGGGTTATTTTTTGCTCTTTGCAATCTCTTGCAGCAGATGTTTGACGCCCGCCTCAATCTGTGCATCCCTGCCTGCGAGACGCTCCTCGGGGCTGTTATATACCTCAATGTCGGGCATCAACTGTTGATTTTCGAGGGGCTTTCCGCTGAGGTCGGTTACGGTTGTCTGCGGCACGCCGAATACAATAGAGGGGTCAATCTGTGTCTCCCACCACACGGCGGTCATTGTGCCGGGGACGGGCGCACCGATGAGCTTGCCTATTTGCAGTGTCTTATATACGTTGGGGAATCCGTGTGCATTGGAGTAGTTGTCCTCGCACACAAGTACGGCCGAGGGCTTGAACCACTGTGCAAAGGGGTCGCTGCCTATATACTGTCCGCGCGGGGTGAAGCGTTGATACTCCTTGCCCGAGAGCAGTATGGCAAGGTCTTCGTGCAGCCAGCCGCCGCCATTGTGGCGTGTGTCGATGAGCACTGCGTCGTGGTTGCGGTAGCGTCCCAGAAGCTCGGAGTAGGTGTTGCGGAAGCTCTCGCTGTTCATTCCCTTGATGTGAATGTATCCGATGCGGCCACCCGAGAGTGAATCGACAAGGGCGCGCTTGCGCTCGACCCAGCGTTTGTATAGCAGATTGTTCTGTTGGCTTGCCGTTATGGGCTTAATCCACTCCTCGAAACGCTCTTTGTTTCTTGGGTTATAGACGGTGAGCAGTATCTTTTTGCCTGCCTTATTTTCGAGCAGGGGGTAGTAGTCCTTGCCCTCTTCGATGGTTGTTCCGTTTATCTTCTCTATTATGCAGCCGTTTGTTATTCTGGATTTTGAGGTTGCAATGGGACTTTTCTTTATTATCTCTTTTATTTTCAGGCCGTCGCCCTTGTGGCTGTGGTCGAAAAAGACGCCGAGCTCGGCTGTCTGATAGCTGCTGCCGATGCCGCTGCGTGCGCCCGTGTGCGAGGCGTTAAGCTCGCCCAAAAGCTCGCTCAGCATCTCGGCAAAGTCGGTGTTTGTGCTTATGTGGGGCAGGAATTTTCGGTACTCTCGGCCGTAGTACTCCCAATCGACGCCGTGCAGATTAACATCGTAGAATTTGTCTTTTACCTGTCGCCATACGTGGTCGAAGATATATTCGCGCTCGGCAAGGGGCTTGTGGATAAATTCGGCGTTGAATGTGATGTTTTTTGTCTGATTGCTCTTTGTGTCGAATTTTTTTATGCTGCCGGCTGCCGAGTAGATGTTGTTGCCCTCGGCGTCGAGGATGAGGCGCCCGTATCCAAAGCCTTTGGCTACAATCTTGTCGCTGCTCTCGCGGAAATTACGCTCCCAAAGGTCGCCGCCTCCCTCGAAACTCGTCTGGTAGTAGAGCTTGTCGCCGCTCTTGCTTAGTACTGCATCGCCCAGCGACGAGGAGTGTGTGGTGAGGCGCACGATGCGGTCGTGGCGATTCTCAAGGTCGAATTTCAAGGGTTCTACCTCTTTGGACTTCTTATCGTCTTTATCCTCCTTCTTATCCTCTTTTTTCTTCTTTTTATCTTTCTCTTCGGCCTCTTTCTTGGCCTTTTCTTCTTTCTCTTTACGTGCCTTCTCGGCCTCTTCGTATAGTTCGAGCTCCTCTTTGTTCATTTGGAATTTGTCGTAGGCCTCGGCGTCGAGGAACATTATATATTCGTCGCTGTGTGCGCCCCAGCTGCCGTGGCTGCGGTATCCTGCGCGGTCGGAGCTCCATATTACGGCCTTGCCGCCTAATGCCCAGCGGGCGTTGCTGTCGCTGTATCCGCTTTCGGTGAGGTTGTGAATCTCGCCTTTGCCGTCAGCTTTTACAAGGGCAATGTCGATGTTGTTCCATCCGCCTATGCCGATGTAGTCGGTGAGGAACCATTTGCTGTCGGGCGACCAGCAGTAGCTTATGTCGCCATCGGTGTATGAGTAGTTGAAGCGACCGTCGAGCACGGTGCGTATGTTCTTGCTCTTGAGGTTCATCACGCGCAGGGTGGTGCGATTCTCAAGAAAGGCTACCTCTTTGCCGTCGGGCGAGAATTGCGGCTGGAACGAGGCACTTTTGCTTACAATCAGCGGCTCCTCTTTCAGCTCGGCTGCGTGGGTGAAATATTTATCCTCCTCGCGCACGATGGTTGTTTGGTATATTCCCCATACGCCGCCACGCTCGGACGAGTAGATGATGGTGCGGCCGTCGGGGCTAATATCGACGTTGCGCTCCTGCTCGGGGGTGTCGGTGATGCGGCGTGTGGTGTTGTGCTCGACCATCGTTACAAATACGTCGCCACGGGCGACGAAGGCAATCTCTTTACCGCTCTTCGATACGGCAATGGAACGTGCGCCGCCGGTGAGGTTCATTGTGCGACGCCGGGCGGGGAAAATGTCGGCTGTGAGGCTGATGCTTACTTTTTTTGCGCTTTTCCCGGGTTGCAGTGTGTAAATGTCGCCGTCGAATGTGTAGCACAGTGTGCCGCCGTCGCTGCTTGTGAGGAAGCGTACGGGGTGCTTGCTGTGCTTTGTTATCTGCTCTTTTTTACTGCCGTCCAACAGGGCGCGGTGTATGTTGAACGAGCCGCTCTCTTCGCTCAGATAGTAGTAGCTGTTGCCGTCGGGGGCCCACACGGGGTTTCTGTCCTCGCCGTCGAATGTGCTCAGTTTTTTGTATTTGCGGGGCCCATCGACAGAGGTTGTCCATATATCGCGGGTGATTGACGAGCGGTGGTGCTTGCGCCATTGGTCTTCGTAGCCTTTTTTGTCGTGGTACAGGATGCGACCTTTTGCGTCGATGTTCATCTGCTCCATATACTCCGACGAGAAGAGCTCGGGACGTCCGCCCTCGGTGCTCACTTTATATATCTGCGAGGTGTTGGGAAACTCGCCATATTGACTATCGGGCATTATCGCGGCGGCATACAGCACGGTGTTTTTATCCAAAAAAGCCACGGGCTTCTCGCTTGTCGAGTGTGTGGTGAGGCGTCGGGGAGTGCCGCCCTCTTTTTGTACGATATAAACGTCCATACTGCCCTCACGTGTCGATGCAAAGGCTATCTGCTTGCCATCGGGCGACCACACGGGCTGTGTGTCGTAGCTTGCGTTTGTGGTAATCTGACGGGCGTTGCCACCGGCGGCATCCACTGTGAAAATATCGCCCATATAGGTAAAGGCAATTGTTGTGCCGTCGGGCGAGATTGCGCTGTTGCGAAGCCAGCGTGGCGTTTGTTGTGCGGCTGCTGTCATTGCAACAATGCTTGCGCACAGAAAGAGTAATTTTTTCATAGGTTCTATATTTTTATGTTTTATATTCTCTGCGAGAGTTTACAAACCACAATTATAGGCAAAAAAAATGATATTCGAGGCAATAATTTTAAAATACTATAAAAAAACATAAAAATGTTTTTTGTTTGTCAAAAAGGGAGGTTTTATTTTGCTCGTGGGTATAATATTTATTACTTTTGGGATTAGTGGAACTATTAAACTCTAACTATTATGAAAACCGATATTGAAATTGCTCAAGAAACTAAACTCGAGAGAATAGAGAATGTGGCAGCAAAGATTGGTATTCCTGCCGACGAGTTGGAACATTATGGTAAATATATTGCAAAATTACCTCTGCACCTCATTGGCGGGCAGAAGGGTAAACTAATCCTTGTTACTGCCATCACGGCAACAAAGGCCGGCATCGGAAAGACGACCGTCTCCATTGGCCTTGCGCTGGGACTGAATAAAATCGGCAAGCGTGCGGTGGTTGCTCTGCGCGAGCCTTCGTTGGGCCCCTGCTTTGGTATGAAGGGTGGTGCGGCCGGTGGCGGATACGCACAGGTGCTGCCTATGGAGAAGATAAATTTGCATTTTACGGGCGATTTTCACGCAATTACCTCGGCGCATAATATGATTTCGGCGCTGCTCGATAATTATCTTTATCAGCACGCCAAGGATGGCTTCGGGCTGAAGGAGATTCTGTGGCGCCGCGTGCTTGACGTTAACGACCGCTCGTTGCGCTCGATTGTTACGGGCCTCGGTCCCTCGACCAACGGACTGACGCAGCAGGCGGGGTTCGATATTACCCCTGCCTCGGAACTTATGGCCATCCTGTGCCTTGCATCCGATGAGGCCGACCTGCGCCGTCGCATCGAGAATATCCTGCTGGGTTACACTTACGCGGGCGAGCCTTTCACTGTAAAGGAACTTGGTGCTGCCGGCTCTATCGTGGTGCTTCTGAAGGACGCCATTCAGCCTAATCTTGTGCAGACAACCGAGAATACTCCCGCGATTGTGCACGGCGGCCCCTTTGCCAATATTGCACACGGATGTAACTCGCAGCTTGCCACAAAGATGGCTCTTGCGCACAGCGAATATACAATTACCGAGGCGGGCTTCGGTGCCGACCTCGGGGCCGAGAAATTCTACAATATTCTGTGTCGCAAGAGTGGCTTGCAGCCCGATGCTACGGTGATTGTGGCGACGGCTCAGGGCCTGAAAATGCACGGAGGCGTTGCGCTCGACAAAATTAAGGAGCCCGATATGCAGGGACTGCGCAACGGCCTTGCCAACCTCGACCGACACGTCTCTAATCTGCGTTCGTTCGGGCAGTCGGTGATTGTGGTCTTCAACCGCTTCGCAACAGATACCGACGAGGAGATGGCGCTGCTGCGCGAGCATTGCGAGCAGACACTCGGCCTGCCTTTTGTGATAAACAATGCCTTTGCCGAGGGTGGCGAGGGTGCCGTCGAAATGGCAAACATCGTGGTGGAGACCATCGAGAAGAATCCATCTCAAAAGCCGCTCCGATTCACATACGACGACACCGACAGCATACGCACAAAGATAGAAAAGGTGGCAAAGAATATCTACGGTGCCGCCACGGTATCCTTTGCAAAGGCTGCCCTCGACCGCATTAAGCTGGCCGAGAAGCACGGAATGTCGCAATTCCCCGTCTGCATTGCAAAGACTCAATTCTCCTTCTCGGGCGACGAGAAACAGTATGGTGCTGTCAGCGGATTCGACCTTAACATCCGCGACGTTGTGCTTAACGCCGGCTCCGAGATGATTGTGGCCATAGCAGGCAATATTATGCGTATGCCGGGACTGCCAAAAGACCCGCAGGCCAACCGCATAGACTATATAAACGGTGAGATTGTGGGCCTGAGCTAATGTCTCTTACCCTTTAGTGGAGAGTATGACCGATGAAAATCGGTTAAGTAAATTATAGTGTGCTCGGCTGCTGTATAACAGTGGTCGAGCACCGCTTTTTTGTTCAAACTCGCTTAATCGACTGTTTCTAATCGCCCTGTAAGGGCAAAATTATATTTTATTTGTAACTTTTTGTCTTTCTGCCGTTTTTTGTGTTTATTTGCAAAAGTAAATTTAAATTACAATGCAGCATTTATCCGAGGGAACACTCCTACAAGGAGGAAAATTTAAAATAGAGAAAATCTTGGGTCAGGGTGGTTTCGGAATCACCTATCTTGCTTCGCAGACAATCTCGGTCGAAGGTTCAATAGGCGAGATAAAGACCGAGATAAAGTTGGCTATCAAAGAGTTCTTTATGAAGGACGTATGTAACAGGAACGAAGATAGCAATATCGTCTCTGTGCCATCGGTTGGCAGTAAAGAGCTTGTAGAACGCTTCAAACAGAAATTCATTATGGAGGCGCGCAGCATATCCAAACTTAAACATCCGCATATAGTTAAGGTTGTCGATGTTTTCGAGGAGAACGGCACCGCCTATTATGTGATGGAGTATTACAATGGCGGCTCTCTTGGCGACCTTGTAAAGGACGGTAACCTTCTTTCCGAGTCCGATGCAGTGAGATACATAACTCAAATTGCCGATGCAGTGGGTTATATTCACAAACAGAAAGTAAACCACCTCGACATTAAGCCGGGTAACATCTTGCTCGATGGTAAGGCAAATGGTATTTTAATAGGTTTTGGACTCAGCAAGCAGTATGACGAAAAGGGCTCGCAGACAAGCTTTACTCCCGTTGGCATCAGCCACGGTTACGCGCCTATGGAGCAGTATAAACAGAATGGTGTGAGCGCCTTTTCGCCGCAGAGCGATATTTACGCTCTTGGTGCCACGCTCTACAAGCTGGTAACGGGTGCGACGCCCCCGCAGGCAATGGATATTTTGGATGAGGGGCTGCCCGCGCTGCCGCAGAATATCTCGCCCCGCGTGAGAAACGCTGTGGCACAGGCTATGCAACCGCGTAAGAGCGACCGCCCCGCCACGGCCGAGGAGTTTATTGCGCTGCTCGGCGCCTCGGGGGCCGCCGCCGATGTAACAATTCTCGACGTTGTCCCTGAGCCCGAAAAGCCCGAACCCAAGAAGCCCGAACCTAAAAAGTCTGAGCCCGAAAAGCCCGAACCACAAAAGAGTAACCCGTGGAAGTGGATTGCAGCCGCGGTGGCAGTGGTTGTAATTTTGGGCGTCTCGGCTATGCTGTTAAATGCCGAGAAAAGCATCGCCGTTATCGAGAATAACGGAAAATATGGCCTGATAGACGAGAACAGCGTGGCAATTACACCACTAAAATATGATTATCTCGACTACTCCGATTCTCTTGGCATAGCCATCGCCCTATTAAACCATAAATGGGGCTTTATCGACAAGAACGGACAAGAAATAGTTGCTCTGAAATATGATAATGTAAATGAATTTTCCGAGGGACGTGCTTGTGTTTATCTGAACGGCAGATGGGGCTACGTTGATGAAAGTGGCAATGAGATTACCCCATTGAAGTATGATTATGCCGATGGTTTTTCCGAGGGTCTTGCTATTGTTAGATTAAACTGGAAATATGGCTTTATTGACAAGAGTGGCAATGAGGTTATTCCATTTAAGTACGATTATATTGGTGAATTTTCCGAGGGTCTTGCTATTGTTAGATTAATCTGGAAATATGGCTTTATTGACAAGAGTGGCAACGAGGTTATTCCATTAAAGTATGATAAAGCTTGGGATTTCTCCGAGGGCCTTGCTGCTGTTAAATTAAACGGAAAATATGGCTTTATTGACAAGAGTGGTAACGAGGTTATTCCATTGAAGTATGATTTACCTAATAGTTTCAAAGAGGGCCTTGCTAAGGTTAAATTAAATGATAAATATGGCTTTATCGACAAGAGTGGCAATGTGGTTATTCCATTAAAGTATGATTATATTGGTAAATTTTCCGAGGGTCTTGCTATTGTTAGATTAAACTGGAAATGTGGCTTTATTGACAAGAGTGGCAATGTTGTTATTCCATTAAAGTATGATTATGCCGATGGTTTCTCCGAGGGCCTTGCTCGTGTTAAATTAAACGGTAAATATGGCTTTATCGACAAGAGTGGCAATGTGGTTATTCCATTAAAGTATGATTTTGCTAATGATTTCTCCAATGCTCGTGCTTGGGTTTATTTAAACGGCGAGGAATTTTGTATAGACAAGAAAGGTAACAGGGTGGATTAGTAAAATCCTCTCCCGCCCCCCAAAAAACTCAATAAGAGAATTTTTATTTTGGGCTGCATCTAACTTTTAATAATACGGAAATAAAATTCAAGCGGCTTTCTGAAAATAGGAAAAAAATAAGTAAGTTTGCGACGGAATAAAAGCCCCCTGCTCTTGATTGGCGCAGAGGGCTTACATTAACTTATAAAAGAGATTTTTATGGCACGACCATTAGCCGAGCGTTTGCGTCCCAACGATTTTGACAGTTTCGTGGGGCAGCAGCATCTTGTGGGCGAGGGGGCTGTACTGCGCCGAATGATTGAGGGTGGCAGAATCCTTTCGTTTATCCTGTGGGGCCCTCCCGGCACGGGAAAAACCACCATTGCCAAAATAATAGCCAATAGGCTGAACCGTCCTTTTTATACGCTCAACGCTGTGTCGTCGGGCGTAAAAGAGGTGCGCGAGGTAATTGAAAAGGCAAAATCCTCGCCTCTTTTCTCGGGCGGCGGCGCGATACTCTTCATCGACGAGATTCATCGTTTCAATAAGTCGCAGCAAGATTCGCTATTGAGCGCTGTGGAGACGGGCGTTGTTACGCTCATTGGTGCAACAACCGAAAATCCCTCGTTCGAGGTTATTCGTCCGCTTCTCTCGCGCTGCCAGCTTTATGTGCTTAAGTCATTGGAGCGCGACGACCTTTTGTCGCTGTTGCACTATGCTGTGCAGAAGGACGAGTTTTTACAGAAACGCTCAGTGCAGTTGCAAGAGACCGATGCGATGCTGCGTTACAGCGGTGGCGATGCTCGCAAACTGCTCAATATCTTGGAGCTTGTGGTCGAGGCCGACCCCGACACGCCTGTCGTGGTTACCGATGCAAAGGTGGTTGAGCGTCTGCAACAGAATCCCGCGGCCTACGACAAGGGTGGCGAGATGCACTACGACATAATCTCGGCCTTTATAAAGTCTATTCGCGGAAGCGACCCCGATGCGGCACTCTATTGGCTGGCACGAATGATTGAGGGGGGCGAGGACCCTGCGTTCATTGCCCGCCGCCTTGTAATCTCGGCATCCGAGGATGTGGGCCTTGCCAATCCCAACGCTCTCTTGCTGGCTAATGCGGCGTTCGACGCCGTGATGAAAATAGGTTGGCCCGAGGGGCGCATCCCACTTGCCGAGGCAACCGTCTATCTTGCAACCTCGCCCAAGAGCAACTCGGCCTATATGGGCATAAACAGCGCCCTCGAGGCGGTGCGCGCGACGGGTAATCTGCCTGTGCCGCTGCATCTGCGCAACGCTCCCACAAAATTGATGAAGGAGCTGGGCTACTCGGACGGATATAAATATGCGCACGATTATCGGGGTAATTTTGTGCGTCAGCAGTTCCTGCCCGATGGGGGACGTGATTTTAGCTTCTGGGTGCCGCAGGATAATGCCTCGGAGGCGAAAATAAAAAAGTGGATGCACGAGTGCTGGGGCGACGAGCGTAAATTCTCGGCCGATTAAGGGGTGCTTTTGGGTGCGCCCCCGGATTACTCTTTTTATGACTTTCTTTTGTTGTATGTGAAAATAATAACTCTTTCCCGTATATGTGTCGCGGGTGTCTGTAACAAAAAATGAGGGTGACCCAAAAGTATTTTTTACTTCGCGAGAATTGAATATTTGAAAACTATCTCCGATAGGTATCCGAATAAATCAACCTCAAATTTGTAAATTTTCGACTTTTGGGTCAGCCTCAGTTAAAAATAACCGCAAACAAAGCACAAAACAATGCTCCTCTTTTTTGTAATAAAGAGGAGCTCCCTAAAAGGGTGAGGAGTTAAAAATAACCGCAAACAAAAACATTTTATAAAAACAATCGAACTCCTCAGACGCTGCGCGCCAGCTCCTCTTTGTCGAAAGAGGAGCGGCAATAAACAATTAAAACAGAGAAAAAAAACGGGGATGACCCAAAAGTGTTTTTTACTTCGCGAGAATTGAATATTTGAAAGCTATCTCAGATAGGTATCCGAATAAATCAACCGCAAATTCGTAAATTTTCGACTTTTGGGTCACTCTCTTTTTGTCTTTGTTCACTCGAAATAGTGTGCTATGCGACGGTAGCCCTCGGCGTTGGGGTGGAGGCCGTCAGTGAAGAGGTTCTCGTCAATTTTGCCGCCCTTGCCCAAAAGCTCTTTGCCGGGGTCGAGGTATTTTACCTTGCTTTTGCGGGCCGCGCGTGCAATCTTTTTGTTCAGCTTGGCGACGCGCTTTTCAAGGTCGCGCCGCGGCAGAATGCCCATAATTGTAATTTCGGCCTCGGGGCGGCGCGAGGCAATTGCTTCGATGATTTTTTCTATTGCTGCCACTATCTCTTGGTCGCTGTCGCCGCCCGCTTTCTGTATGTTGTTTGTGCCTATTTTCAGAATAATTTTATCGGCGGTAACGTGGTCGAGCTCGTCGTGCTGTATGCGCCACAGGATATTTTCGGTGCGGTCCCATCCGCAGCCCATATTAAGGGACGCTCCGCCGAGGCTGTGCCAGCTGTCGTCGCCGCGCTTGATGCTCGCATCGCCCCCGCCCCAATAGTGGATTATGGAGTTTCCTATTATTATGCGGTTAAAGTGCCTGCCTCTGTTTTGTGCTATAATGTTGTTGTGGCGGCGGTACCAATTGTAGTGTCTGTCGCGGTGTTGCGTTACGGCTATTGTGGTTCGCAGGCGGCCCTGCTCCTCGCCAAGTATCTTGCGCAGGAGCTTTTCGTAGGCCTTGGCGTAGGCTGTCATTCCATAGTCCGAGGCGTGAATGGCCTCGACGGTGCCGTCCCCGGGCATTGCAATGTCGTCGAAGGTCAGATGGTGGATATTTTCGACGCCCTCATTGTGCAGCCTCTCGACGGCGACGGCCAGCATTTTGTGGGCGTGTCTCTCATTCTCGCGGCGGCTTTTTATGGCCTTTGAATTGGGGTAGCCCAGATGGTCGGCAAGGATTATGGGGGTGTGCGGACGTGCCTTACGCAGACGTTGCACGGCTTTTACTATTGTGTCGGGCAGAATGTCGGCGGGCATTGTGTAGGCGTTGGGCATTGCATCTATTATGTAGGCTTTTGCCTCAATCTGTGCAAGAAAGTCGATAACCGATGCTTCGAGCATTGCGTTGCCCGAGAATCCCATATTCACCACATTGCGCCCCATACGTCGTTGCAAAATATTTGTCCACGCCATTCCCGGGCGCGATGCGCAGGCCCCTTGAGTAATTGAGGTTCCGTAGGCGACGATGGGAAGCTGGGCGCTTAATGGCTCGAATGTGAATGAGGCCTTCTCGTTGGTGCCGATTGCCATCCACTGAACCTCGTTGTAGAGTGGCAGAAAGAGTGTGTAGCGATGCTCGCCTCTGTCGCCCTCGTACTCGATGCCGCTGAATGTATAGGTTATTGTGTCTCGGAACGAGTATCTTCCGGCCAACCAAATTTCGCCACCATCTTTATCGCTTGTGTAAAGGTCGATGCCCGAGACGCCCGTTGCGGGCATATGCGGCATTGCGTGTCCGCCCCTGACGGTGTAGCGCACGGTAATTTCTGTTGCATCGGTGCTGAAGCGCAGACACTCGCCGGCCGAGTGCCGCGAGTTTGACCACACACCGCCTCTGACTTTCGCTTGCAGGGCGGCCGGCAGACGATGGTAGAAGCTGCTGCGTGCCTCGTCGGGCAGCGGCTGATTCTGAACAACGGGGTAGGGGGCATCCTGCGGATTGTGCCATTTTGTTTGTGCAAACGCACTTGCGGTGAATAGTGTGGCAGTAAGCAGCAACGAGAATAGTCGGTTCATAGTTTCTTAAGTTTTTTTGTGTTTGCGCATCGCAGCATAAATGTTTTTGAGTTTTATCTCAAAGATACCTATAATTCGTCAAATATCAACCTTCGGGCAGTTTTTTTTGTTACAAATGAAAAATATAGGTGCCGCTTCTTTTGTTTGTAAGAAAAAAACTATATTTTTACTTGCGTTAACCTTTAAATCTTACAGCTATGATTATCGGTGTACCAAAAGAAATCAAGAACAATGAGAATCGTGTGGGTATGACACCCTCGGGAGTTCAGGAGATGACTAAACGTGGTCATACAGTATATGTTCAGGCTTCTGCCGGTGATAACAGCGGTTTCTGCGATGCCGCATATACAGCCGCAGGAGCAAAAATCTTGCCCACAATCGAGGAGGTATATGCCATTGCGCAGATGATTGTAAAGGTAAAAGAGCCCATCGAGTGCGAGTATCCGCTTGTGCGTGAGGGGCAGTTGCTTTTTACCTATTTTCATTTTGCGTCGAGCGAGCCTCTGACAAAGGCAATGATTCAGAGCGGTGCCGTCTGCTGTGCATACGAGACGGTTGAGCGTAAAGACCGCACGCTGCCGCTACTTATTCCAATGTCCGAGGTTGCGGGACGTATGGCGACGCAAGAGGGTTGCTATCTGCTCGAACGTCCGCGCGGAGGAAAGGGCAAGCTTATCGGAGGCGTGCCCGGCGTAAAGCCCGCCCGCGTGCTTGTCATTGGCGGTGGAATTGTGGGCACGGCCGCTGCGCGTATGGCTGCGGGATTGGGCGCCGACGTTACAATATGCGACGTCTCGCTGCCTCGTCTGGCCTATCTGACGGATGTAATGCCCAAGAATGTAAAGACGCTTATGTCGTCCGAGTATAATATCCGCGAGGAGCTAAAAACGGCCGACCTTGTCGTAGGCTCGGTGCTTATCCCCGGTGCGAAGGCTCCGAAATTGGTAACGCGCGAGATGCTGGGCCTTATGCAGAAGGGTAGTGTGCTTGTGGATGTTGCCATCGACCAGGGCGGTTGCTTCGAGACCTCGCATCCGACTACGCATCAAGAACCCACCTATTATGTCGATGGCATTCTGCACTATTGCGTGGCGAATATTCCCGGAGCAGTGCCCTATACATCGACGCTTGCACTGACAAATGCGACGCTCCCTTACGCGCTTCAGCTGGCCGATAAGGGGTGGCAACGTGCCTGTGCCGACAACGAGGAGCTGCGCAAGGGCCTGAATGTTGTCGCCGGAAAGGTTGTATATAAAGAGGTTGCCGAGGCGTGGAATCTGCCCTTTGAGCCTATCGAGTGGTAAGAGACGCTCTTTCTCACTATAAGAGTGTGTGTCCGCAGGAATTTGTAAGTAAACTTGAATTATTCTTTTCGACCCTATTCTTGGTTTATATAAAAAACTTTGCGTTAAAAATTTTAGACAGCTTATAATTAAAAATGGCTCCCTTGAAAGGAGCCATTTTTAATTGTTCTCTTATTTTACTGCTTTTTAAGCCACTCGATAATCTCGCTGATGCGTCCGAATGCTATGCACGTGTGCGTGTCGGCGGCACCATAATAGACGGTTACCTTGTCGCCCTCGCTCAGCGCGGCGCAGGGGAATACTACGTTGGGAACGTCGCCCACAAGCTCGTAGGGGGCGGCAGGCGCAAGCAGATACTCCATACTGCGATAGAGTACTTTTGTGGGGTCGTCCTTGTCCAAAAGCACCGCTCCCATCGAGTAGCGGAAGCCGTTGCAGGTGGTGATTACTCCGTGGTAGAACATAAGCCACCCCTCGTCGGTGAGGATGGGCACGCTGCCCGCGCCTATCTTTGTACACTGCCAAGCGCTCTGCTCAAAGGGGGTAACTTTCATTACGTTGCGATGTTCGCCCCAATATTTCATATCGGGGCTGAAGCTCAGATAAATATCGCCAAAGGGGGTGTGTCCGTTGTCGCTGGGGCGCGAGAGCATCGCATACTTTCCGTTAATCTTTTGGGGGAACAGCACACCGTTGCGGTTGAATGGCAAAAAGGCATTCTCGCATTGGAAGAACTCTTTAAAGTCGAATGTGTAGCCGATGCCGATGGTGGGGCCGTGGTAGCCGTTGCACCACGTAATCCAATAGCGGTCGTCAATCCACGTTACGCGCGGGTCATATTTATAGTCGCTCTCAATCATTTCGGTGTTTCCTGCCTTGAATACTATGGGCTCGTTGCTAATTTCCCAATTTATTCCGTCTTTCGAGAATCCAGCGAATATGTTCATCTGCACGCGTTTGTTGTCGCAGCGGAATACGCCTGCGAACCCATCGCCAAAGGGAACGACGGCGCTGTTGAAGATGCTGTTCGACGAGGGGGTGCTGTAACGGTCAATTACGGGATTTTCGCTGTAACGCCACATAATGTCGGTGCAACCCTCGGGGCGCTCCTGCCAAGGAATGTTCTTTGCCATAATTTTGTATTGTTTAAGAGTAGGTAAAATTTCTTATTTGTCGCGGAATTCTTTGAGCTGTGCGTTAATCTTTTTCATACGCTCGGTGCTCAGCGGATATATGAAAATGAAGAGTGCCGAGATTAGGGCAATGCCGGCGGGAATCCAGCTCATCAGCAGCCTGATGCCTTGCACTGCCTCCTGTGTCTGCACTGCGCCCTCGGCGGTGTCGAATCCGAAGCCTGCCAATATCCACATTACTGCTGCCGCGCCGAATGCGCCACCGAATTTCTGTGCCATCGACGACGATGAGAATATAAGGCCGGTCGATGCTGTCTTGAATTTAAGCTCGGCATAATCGGAAATATCGGCATACATACTCCATACAAGGGGCGATATTACGCCTGTTAGTATGCACACGAGTATTTGCAAGATAAAGAGTGTCCAATAGGCGCTTGTGCCGCTTGTGGGTACAAAGTAGAATGCGGCGCACAGTGCTATCAGGGCAAAGAGCGACCATAGGAATGTGTTTTTCTTTCCAATCTTGAATGTGATGGGGGTGGCGGCTGCAACGCCCACCATATTGGCAATCTCGCCCACTGCAAGGAATATACCCGAGTAGAAGAGAAAATCTATCGAGAAAATGCTCAGCCGTGCATCGGCTGCTATGAGTGTCGTAAAATAGAAGGGTATTGCGGCGTAACGTATCGCGTTGAAAAAGTTAAAGAAAAGCACTCCGCCTAAGAGTATCCACCACGGGCTGTTGTGCAGCAACGAGCCGAGGTCTTTTAGTATGTTTGTCTCTTTAATTTGTGATTTTACATTTTCGCGTGTCATCGAGAATGTAAGCACGAAAAGCGCACAGCACACAATGCCTACTACAATCATTGAATATTGCCAAGCGTTGGGGTCGTGAGTGAGTGTCTCGCCCTCTTTCATTGTGCCCATAAGGTCGGCAAAAAAGTTACACAGAGGCTCCCAAGCGGCAAGCACGATGAACGAGCCTGCATAGGCAAAGAACATACGGAACGACGAAAAGACGGTCTTTTCGTCCGAGTCGGCTGTCATTACTCCAAGCATCGAACCATAGGGGACGTTTATTGCGGTGTAAACGGTCATCATAAGGATGTATGTGGCAAAGGCCCATACGGTGTTTCCTGTCTCGCCAAAATTGGGCTTTGTAAAGAGTAGTATTCCTGCAACGGCAAAGGGAATTGCTATCCACAGAAGATAGGGACGATATTTTCCCCAGCGTGTCTGTGTGCGGTCGGCAATAATTCCCATCATAGGGTCGGATACTGCGTCCCAGATTCTTGTAACTAACATAAGTATTCCTGTAACCTCGAGGCTCAGGTGAAAAACCGTTGCATAGAAGATGGGGAGATAAGCGCTGAAAATTTTCCAGAACATCGACGAGGACATATCTCCGAATCCGTAACCAATCTTTTCTTTCAATGTTGCCATTGTCTCTAATTTTTAGTGTTTGTATTATTAGCTCGTTTCTTTTGGGCCTATCTTTGCAAATGTAACACAAGAGGGGCAAAGTGCAAAGCGATTGTCTGTTTTTTTATTCCTAATATCTTCGCGGTAAATTGTAATAATCACAAAAATGAGAAAAGATATAAACGAAAAAGGATTATTTTTGATATAGACACCGCGTTAAGCTGTTTGTTGATGTAAAAAATGCTATCTTTTTTACAAGATAGCATTAAAACAACGACTGCGTATATTGCGTTGTCAGGAAAATTTGTTTACATATAATAAACAGTTAAATATCAATCGGTTAATATAGTATATAGGTTAAAAAAAGAGGGGTAATTTAAAAGAATACTACCCCTCCTTTTTTATAAGTTGTTTGGACTTGTATTATTTAAAATTTTAACGGATTATTTGCTCTGTTTATCAGAGTGCGCCACCCATTGCCTCGATAAGGGCCAACAAGGTCGATTTCGGCATTCCTTTATGAGAATCGGTATAATCTATGGTAACGGTCTTACCCGATAGGGTAGCAGGGTCGCTCTCGGTCGATTTCCACTCGTCATAGAATGCTTGCGCCATAGTCTTATCCGAGAATGTATTTTCGCACTTCGACGATACGCACTTGTCGCTATTATCGAATTTTACAGTCCACTTCATCGACCACGATGCATAGCCGTAATCCTGCTTAACGGTGTAAGTGTATGTGTTTCCGTTCACCGTCCATTTACCATCTTGTAGCGCCTCATTAGGATTCTCAATTGTTTCTTTGTCATCGTCGCTACTGCAAGCACTGAAAGAGAATGTCATTCCAAATACCATAAGCAGCATATACAAGAATTTATTTATTGCTTTCATAATGTATAATATTTTTAGTGGTTTATAACTATTTGATTAACATAAATATATGGCGTTGTCAGAATGCGTATGTTGCGCCTATATTTATTCCTATATGCCCAAAGTCGGACACTACAACATATTTGAGCTCGGCGCCCAACGAAATGTTATCTGTAAGTTTGTACTCGGCTCCACCACCAAAATTTACGGCAACCTCACTATCGGACGAGGAACCAAATGCACCTAAATCGACCTTAACTCCAAACATTCCTACGCCGGCAAGAGGATAAACATTTACTTTGTTATCAAGTATAGGAATCAGATAGTGAGCATTAACCATTGCATCCCACATCGAAATGTTGTCTTTCTCGAGGAAATAGTTCAATGCCGGCTCTAAACGAATCTTATCGGTAATTGAATACTGAAATTTTGCTCCGATGGCAAGATTGTTGAAACTGCTGCCATCGTAGGTTATATCGTCATAACCCAGTCCCATCCCGATGTTAATACCTGCGGCCATACGCCCCTTTTCTTGTGCGTTTACTGCTGCAAAGCTACACATAGCAGCGAACATAATAATAAATAACTTTTTCATTGTTGTAAAGATTTAATAATTGGTTTGTGAATAATTAGTTTTTTTGTTTAGTTGTTTGTTCTATTCGGTAAGTGTTGTGTCAATTGTGTGTAGTATAATACTTTTTTTGTTCTGCGAACGTCGGCGGTAACTCGAATAGAATCTCTGCCGTTCGACAGCAAAAATATAGAGAAACTATTATGGAAAATCTCTTTTTTTCGATTGTTTTGTAAACATACCGCGCATCTTTACAAAATAATTGGTGAAGGGACGCAATCTTTACACCTGCGGCTTTGAATTTTTACATTTGTAATAAGCAAATGAATCGTTTTTTTTAGGGGTGTCGGATACAAAATACAGAAACTAAGCGTTTCTCTTGATTCGTCGTTCGATTCTTGTGGAGCAAGAAACGGAACAGTGGAAAATTGCTGTTGATGAAATTTATTTAAGTGCAAAAGTTAGTGTAAAAGAGAGAAGGATGATAGTAAGGCTGTTCCGAGGCGATGATATATAGAATTATCTCGGCATACGCCTTTTTCTGCCGAGCTCAGGTGATTGTGTGTCGAGGCAGCTTTATTAAACTCCGGATGGTTTCTTATTTCTCATTTTGATTTATCTTTATCCACTCCGAGGTTGATAGGCCGGTAACTTTTTTGAAAGCATTGTTAAATGTGATGCGTGAGTTGAATCCGCATTGTTCGGCTATGGTTTCGAGTGTCAATCCTTTCTCTTTCTTTGCTTTTAGCAGCGCCATTGATTTCTCTACGCGGAAACCATTTACAAGGTCGAAGAAATTCTTACCCAATATTCCATTGATTGACTTTGATAAGTTTTTCGATGATATTCCTGTTGCTTTTGCTACATCTTTCAGCGACAAATAGGGGTTAACGTATATTTCGGAACTACGCAAATATTCCTCTATCTCACGGGCATAATGTTCTAATTTAAGCAATTCCTCGCTGTTCATATCTTGTGTGGTCGGTGTTTGCCGATTTATTTTCGTTTCAATAAACTCAGCTTCGGCCTCGGCTATTGCTGCCGGTGTGGGGACGTGATTATTCCTTATGGCAAAGACTATCTGTAATTCGGAGTAGAGCAGATAGCCTATCGCCAATATGTTGATAATGTAGAATAGGCGGAATCCTCCGAGTGGATTGACTATGCTGCCAATCATTGCAACTACTATCAATGCGCCTATTAAAGTGATGAAACGAGGAATCCACACCTTTTCCGATAGGTCGGCTTGCGACTGGTTGCTTAAAATATATCGCTTCACCTTGTGGAGGTACGAGAATATTAGGTAGAAATATACAATAAGCTGAGTGCTAATCATTATAAAGTTTACGCCGGTCAGTAGAGAATGGAGCTCGGCTGCACGTTCCAACGGGGTGGCTTCAACGCTTTCGGCTGACATTATACGTGTATAAACACCCACCGCAATGGCAAATAGTACGGCCGGCAGGAAATGTAATAGGCTGGTGTATCGGAACTTATAGTAGGGGTTGAAAGCTCGATGGGCCAACAACAGCATAAATGGCATCAGTGTAAGATTTTCAGAATAGGCAATGGGCGTTATCAGCCGGGAGATGCTATTCCAATTGAAGAAATAGCAAACATTATAGATAAAGTCGGGAAAGGTTGTAAATAGGATAAAGAGTGCCACGTAACTGCTCTCGCTTTTGAATCGGGCGGCCGAGCAGAGTAATAATGCCATTACAGACAAAGTGGTAAAGGATATTAAATTGATTATAAAAAATAATTCATTTGCTCCCATATACCTGTTAAAATCTCATATACCTATTAAAAAAACGTGGCCCATTATCTTGTCTTATGAAAGCAGGTTCTGGTAAAACCCTCGGACTAAAACAAGCAACGGCCCACGCATTATGTATATATGACACCTCTTTTAAAAGTGGTGGATATATAACAATCCGCGTGAAGAGTTGGCTTATTCCCGTCCTGTAAATTTACCAGATTCGCTTTCCGAGAATGAAGCGTTACACTTCCCAATAATACTAAATATTGCAAACTCTGTGGTTCGCATCCGCAAAGGTATGTATTTTATTCAGAATAGTGGGTGTGTTTACAACACTTTTTAAGACCGTTGCATCTTTTTTATATTTACGCTTTGCGCGAATATATTCTTTACTCGCTTTTAAAAATATTCAAGCAGGGCTTGATGTTTGCTTGTGGCGAAGTTTGACTGCGCTTATTGTGTGTGAAAATAAATTTTTACCCATTCGCTTGCCTGACTTTCGCGCTTGTTTGCTTAGATATGCAAAGAAATGTAAAAGAAAGGGATAAAGGGGTACTTATTTGTGCAAAATAAGTATGAAAATCGGATGTTTGGACTGGATTATTTCTCCTCTAACCACGCGACAGGGCTTTTCCCGGTCATTTTTTTAAAGACCATATAGAATGTAGAACGGGAACGGAAGCCACAGTCGGTGTAAATGCTATCTACATTATAATCTTTAACATCGAGTTTTAACAAACGGCGTTTCGCCTCTTCGATGCGCTTGCGATTGACAAATTCAAAAAAGTTGCATTCTAAACATCTATTGATGCTGCGCGAAAGGGTGCGTTGAGGAACATTTATCTCCTTGGCAAAAAAAGCCAGTGAAATGTCGGGACGTAGGTAGGCCTTAGTCTCGTCCATATATTTTGATGCCAATTCGCAAATCTGTTGCATCTGCTCATTGCTCATCATTGGAACGGCGGGCTGTTCCAATTCTGCAAACTCCTCTTTTTCGGGTGCAGTGTCTGTAATTTGTTTGATTGGCATAACAGGATGAGCAATGCTGTTGTACACCAAATAGAACATTGCAATCACATTCAATATTTGAATGAGCCAAGCATCGGTGCGAGGCCAAATGGCATAGCAAACCATCACCACGACAAACAATCCGGCAAAGAGATATTCAAAAACAATAATCCATTCTTTCTGTATCCACTCGGCGTCGGAGGCTGTGTTGTCGATGAGGCGCTTACGGCGGTGCAGAAAACGAAAAATGGCTGTAAAGTAACCAATCATTTGTGCTAAGATAATTACCGTGTTTATGTTGCCTAACAAAGAATCTTCGCCTGTCATCTCGTGCTGAATGGTTGCCATACGCTCAACAGGCGACATTACAAGGCAGAGCCCTAAACAAAGCAGTCCCGGCAGCAAATGTAGCAGATGAATGGGGTTGAGACGGAATGAGGTATCAAAATTCTTTTTTGCGAAAAACCACAGCAACGGCATTAGCAGGGTGTTTACCGAAGTGCTGATGGGAAGCATAAATAGTGAAAAACTGTGCCATCCCAACATACGGCTCATATTATAAAGGTACACGGGGACATTGGGAACCACAATGATTGCAGCCGCATATCCGCTCTCTCCTCGAAAACGGGTGGCAGCAAGCAATATAATGGCCATCGCTAATAATATGATGATGCTTGATGAATTTACTGTTAATATAAAATCGTCGTATCCCACTCAGATGTTTGTTACTCTATTTTGGCACAAAAATAGCTAAAACTTATAAATAGGGAATCTCTTTCTTCAATCTTTTTCAATAAAATGTTGAACGCTTTTAAAGTATCCATAAATTACATACGCAGCAGTTTCTTTGTCTTAAAACTGCTGCGTATGATAATATTTTATTTTACTGTTTTTTACCACAAACTGCCCCATTCTTTTTGGGGCTCGCGACGCTCTTTTGCGTCGAATTTTCCGCTTCCGCCGACGGGGATAAATGAGCTTGTGAGTAGCTGTGTGCTTGTTTCCAACGATATAATGTCAATTGCGGGCTTTAAATATTTTTCTTTGTTCATTGTGTTTTTCTCTCTTCTTATTAAAAATAAGTGTTTATGTCTGAAAATGTAGCAGTTGTAATTGAGGACTGCAAATTTATAAATATTAGAGTATATCTGTTTTTATGCTCAAGGTTAAATAGTGTTAAAAATGTATTGTATTCTTGACAAACGCTTGAGGATGCTTTTGTGCGGCGATTATGTTAAAAAAATAGGCCGATGGGTTGTCGATATAAGCAATTATGCGTCGCAGGCTGAAAACTTATTGCCACGATATTTGTCGGTTTTTGAATTTATTGCTTATCTTCGCAAATTATAAATTATTGATAATAATAAAACTGTTATAGTATGAAATTGTTTGTAAAATATCTTTTGCTGTGCTTTTTAGCGGCTTTTGTTGCTTCGTGCGCCGGCGAAGGTGGCAACGAAGGTAAAGGTGAGTTTGGTATTCAGCAACTGAATGAGGATAGCCCCGATTGCGACCAATATGCGCTCATCGAGACTAACCGCGGAAACATAAAACTCTTGTTGTATAAAGAGACACCGCTGCACCGAAAGAATTTTGTGAATCTTATTAAGAATAAATTCTACGACGGACAACTCTTCTTCCGTATAAAAAGGAATTTTATGATTCAGGCGGGCGACCCCACGACACGTTCGGCCAAGAAGGGCGAGCGTCTGGGTGCTACGGAAGTTAGCTATAAAATTCCCGCCGAGATTGACCCCACACGCTTCTGGCACAAATACGGTGCGCTCTCGGCCGCCAGCCTTAATCCGGCAGTCGAGTCCTCGGGCTGTCAATTCTACATTATCACGGGTAACAAGGTTAAGGATAAGCATCTGAACGAGCACGAAATAAAATTCAATAAAACTCTGCGCCGTCAGATGTACGAGCAGTTGCAGGCCCCCTACAAGGATACAATCGCAAAATTGCACAGCGAGGCTCAGCGCAGCGATAAAAAGAAACGCGAGTTTCAGAAACTGTTTAAATTCTTCACCGAAAAGACCGACTCGGCAATGCAGGGCAAAGGCTTTAAATTCAGCGCCGAGCAGCGCAAGCACTATAAAGAGGTTGGCGGCGCATTCCACCTCGACGGCTACTACACGGTCTTTGGCGAGGTGCTCGAAGGTATGGACATTGTCGAGGCAATCTCGCTTGAGCCCTACGACGCCTACGACCGTCCTGTGAACGACGTTATTATACACCGAATCACACTGATTGACGATGAAAATCAACCGACTGAGGCTCAGTAACGGACTGCGCATCGTGCACGCCTGCGACGATACACTGCAAATGGTGTATGTAAATATTCTCTATGGGGTAGGGGCGCGTAACGAGCAGTACGAATATACGGGCATTGCACATCTCTTCGAGCATCTTATGTTCGAGGGGACGCCGCTTGTCCCCTCGTTCGACGAGCCGCTCGAAAGGGCAGGCGGCGAGAATAATGCCTACACCAACAACGATATTACAAACTACTATATATCGCTGCCTCGACAGAATGCCGAGCTTGCCTTTTGGATGGAGAGCGACCGTATGTGCAATATTCAGCTCACCGACGAGAGTGTCGCGGTGCAGCGTCAGGTGGTGATTGAGGAGTTTAAGCAAGAGCACCTCAATCGGCCCTACGGCGACGTCAGTATGTTGCTGCGCCCAATGGCCTTTAAGCATCACCCCTACCGTTGGTCAACAATAGGGCGCAAGCCCTCGCACATTGCAGGGGTGCCCGTCGAGGTGCTGCGCGAGTTTTACAGCCGTTACTATGCTCCCGACAATGCCGTGCTTGCCGTCGTGGGGAATATTTCTTTTGAGCAGGTGGTCGAGTGGAGCGAAAAGTGGTTCGGCGCAATCCCCGCAAAAGGCTACCGCTGCCCCGAGCTTCCCGTAGAGCCGCGGCAGTTGCGTCAGCGGCGTAAGACTGTGCGACGCAACGTGCCACAGGATGCGCTCTATATGGTTTTTCATATGGGCGGACGGTGCGACAGCGACTTTTTCCCCTGCGACGTAATCTCGGACATTCTCTCCAACGGTTATTCTGGCAGGCTTATGGCGCGTCTTGTGCGCCGCGACAAGATTTTTACAAAGATTGATGCCTTTGTGTCGGACAGTATCGACCCGGGCCTCTTCTCGATATATGGTCGTGTGGCCGAGGGGGTCTCTGTCAAAGAGGCCGAGGCGGCTCTGTGGCGCGAGCTTGAGCTTCTTGGGCGCGAGCTTGTGCCCGAGGACGAGATTGAGAAGGTGCGCAACCGCTTCGAGAGCGAGCATATTTTCCGCAATCTCAGCGGCGAGAATCTTGCCGGAAATTTAGCCGTTGCCGAGTGGCGCGGCGCCGCCGAGCAGCTGTTCGAGGAGGTTGCGTCGTATCGCCGTGTTACGCCACGTGAGGTGCGCAGTGCGGCGCGCGAGCTTTTCCGCAAGGGTAACAGCTGTGTGCTCCATTATCTTAGAAAGGGGTAATCTCTTATTGGTTTTTTTATAGTAGTGTGAGGCTGCCTCGGAATAGGGAATTTTTACGGCTTTTTATATTATCTGTATGAAGGAGAAGAGTAAACGTCTGTTGTCGCTCGATGCTTTGCGCGGCTTTGATATGTTTTTTATTATGGGCGGCGAAGCGCTTGTGATTGCGCTGGCTGCCTTTTTGCCCGATGAGGCAGCTGCTTTTGTGGTGGGGCAGATGGGGCATAAAGCGTGGCACGGTCTTGCGGCCTACGACCTTATCTTCCCGCTGTTTCTTTTCTTGGCGGGCGTTTCGTTGCCCTTCTCGCTGTCGAAGCAACTATCTTGCGGCAAGAGTAAAAAGATGATTGCGCTGAGGATTCTCCGCCGTGCGCTGCTGCTCGTTCTTCTGGGGGTGTTGTACAATGGTTTTTTGTCGCTCGATTTTGAGAATATTCGCTTTGCGAGTGTGCTGGGACGCATAGGCTCGGCGTGGGCAATTGCTTCGCTGATATATCTCTTTGCGGGCCGACGCACTGCGGTTGTTGTGTCGGTGGCTCTGCTCTTGGGTTATTGGGCGCTGTTGGCGCTGTGCAGGGCACCCGACGCCTCGGCCGCGGTGTCGGTATTTTCAATGGAGGGCTCTATTGTGGGTTACGTCGATAGGCTGCTTATGCCGGGTGTGCTACACGTGGGGATTCACGACCCCGAGGGACTGCTCTCGACGCTGCCTGCGGTGGTAACGGCTATGATGGGAATTTTTACGGGTGATTTTGTACGCAACAGCACCCTCGGCGAGCCGAAAAAAGTGTGGGCGATGCTTGCGGCATCGGTGGCGCTGCTTGTGGCTGGCTATCTGTGGGGCGGGTTTTTCCCCATCAACAAGAATCTGTGGACAAGCTCTTTTGTCTGCTGTGCGGGGGGATACTCTCTGCTGCTCTTTGCACTCTTTTATCTTGTGATTGATGTGTGGGGCTGCCGACGCTGGTCGTTCTTCTTTGCGGTGATTGGCGTAAACTCGATAACAATCTATCTTGCCCGACAATTTTTAGATTTTGGAAAGCCCGTACAGACGCTCTTCGGCGGTCTTTTGGGACTGTTGCCGCAGCAGTTTTATGCCGTGGGCTATTGGGCCTGTTACGTTGCTGTCTGCTGGTTGTTCCTCTATTTTCTGTATCGCAAAAAAATATTCCTTAAAGTGTAAGGAGGCTTGCTTTTCTTGTCGCTCAGAGGTGCTCAGAGTCTTTTGCCTCTTTCTCGAAACTCTGCCACAGACGGTCGCCGGGGACGGGCGCTGTGATGCTGATGAGGCTCTTCGATACGGGGTGGATAAATTCCACGTAACGGGCGTGCAGCGAGATGCTGCCGTCGGGGTTCGAGCGTTTGGCGCCGTATTTAAGGTCGCCCTTAATGGGGCAGCCCATTGCAGCAAGCTGGCAGCGTATCTGATGGTGGCGCCCCGTCTTTAGCTCCACCTCGATGAGTGTGTAGTTATCCGACTGTGCCAATGTGCGATAATTTAAAAGCGCCTGTTTGCTCCCTTTTACCTCTTTGGGATAGACGAAACTCTTGTTGCGCGCCTCGTTGCGCAGAATCCATCCGCTGAGCTCGGCCGACGGTTGCGCAGGACACTCTCTGCTTATCGCCCAATAGATTTTCTTTACCGCGCCGATGCGGAACATCTCGTTCAGCCTCTCAAGGGCCTTGCTTGTCTTTGCAAAGACAACGACGCCGCTCACGGGGCGGTCGAGGCGGTGGGGGAGCCCCACAAAAACATTGCCGGGCTTATTGTATTTCTCTTTCAGATACTCCTTCAGCGTGTCGCACAGCGACGCATCGCCTGTCTTGTCGCCCTGTACAATCTCGCCTGCTGCTTTGTTTACGATAATTATGTGATTATCCTCGTACAGTACTTTCATTCTGCGTCAACTTTTGTACCGAGGGCGTTTAGGATAACTTTCTCGGTGAAACTGTTCATAAATTTGTCGTCGGTGTGCTTGCTTACAATGCCGTTGATGTAGGGAATTTCGATACCCTTGAGGCAGAAGTGCAGGAAGCGCGCGGCAAGGTCGGGGCTCTCGACGTTGAAGATGCCCATCATTTTGCCCTCGGCTATTATGGAGCGGAACAGCGCAATCTCTTTCGAGTCGAACTCGCGGCGCAGATGCTCTATTATCCAAGCGTTGTTGAAATACTCGTTGCTTAGTCGGCTGTTGCGTCTTATGACGCTGCGTGTGGCGTGCAGACGAACAAAAATCAGCTTGATGATTTTTTTGTGTGGTGGCAGGGTCGATGCGGCTACTTTTGTTATTGCCGACGAGATTTTCTTTACCTCCATCTCAATTGAAGCCTCCAGTAACTCCTCTTTACTCTGAAAATAGGTATATACGGTGCGACGGCTGCGCTTAGCCTCGGTTGCAATGTCGCTCATTGTGATATTCTCTATCCCCTTCTGAGCAAAAAGTTTACGAGCGACCTTAATTAGTTGTTCTCTTGTATCGACTGTTGACATACGAGCATTGATATTTTGCTGCGAAATTAGCAGTTTTTACACACTTGTGCAATTTTTGTGAGGTGAAAAATGGTTAAAAAATAAGAATTTTGTGGCAAATGTCTAAAATTGTTGCCAAAATGTTTGGTGGTTCCGAAAATAAGCCTTACCTTTGCATCAGTTTTAAAAACCGCATCGCGGGGTGGAGCAGTGGTAGCTCGTTGGGCTCATAACCCAAAGGCCGGAGGTTCGATCCCTTCCCCCGCTACTAAGAGAGGACAACTTTTAAAGTTGTCCTCTAATTTTTTTAATTCTTTCGGCTGTGGGCGGCGCAACGGCTACGGCCACGGCTCAGTAGAAATTTACTGTGAACAAGAATAAATTTGTTATTTCTCACTTTCAAGAACAGCAGCATATAATACGTGCAAGAGGTAACTTTTAATTAAATATTGCACCATAAAAAAGAAATTCAATGTAGGTACGATTGTTTTAAGGAAAAAGTGCGAGGTATGTTTAACCGCTACTTAGACGCTTGTTTACAAGCGACTAAGTGAGGGCG
>JAFQVS010000028.1 GCA_017407905.1 Bacteroidaceae bacterium
CGAATCTGCTGCTGCGCCTTTTTAAATGCAGCGTGTTTCTCCATTCCCGCCGTCCAATTGTCGTAAAATAGCTGTATTAGCTTCGCTGTCGTATCGTCGGGCACGCGCCACAGCGTCATAATAATTGTTTCGACGCCTGCCAGCTTGAAGGCTCTTTGCAGTCCGAAGACACCCTCGTGGTCGTTTGCCTCGCCGAGGCCCGATTGGCAGGCGGCAAGCACCAATAGCTTGGTGCTGCTCAGATTGAGGCTCGAAATTTCGGAGCTTGTCAGAATGCCGTCCTCGACGCCGTCAATGGCCTCTTGGTTGCTCCACGCTCTGTTTCCTCCCGCGAAAATCAGTCCCGAGCGCAGCATCGCATCGCTTCTGCTCTGCGCATCGGCCACGCTGTCGAGGTTGTGTGCGCTTGCGAGAAAATCCATAAAATTGCTTATCTGGTCGCTCTCTTGCGTCGAAATATAGAAACCGTGCGTTGCCACGTGCAGCAGCTGCGGCGCGTTGCGGTCCATCGCCTTGAACGACTCTTCGTTGGCCTCGATGCCCGTGAGCATCCTTGCCGGCACCCTTATGCTGTCCATTTTTTTCTTTACATACTCGGCCTCGGCTAGCGTTCCGGGCAGATAGGGCCAGCTGCCCTCGCTCTCGCTTCGTTGCAGCTCGGCGAAGAGGTCGTCGCCCTGCTGTCGGATGTTATACTTCTCGGTGGCGGCCACAAGCTCGTCGCTATTCTCGACGCTGAAGTGCGCTCCTCCATATACCACGGCCGATGCGGGCTTACGGCTCTTTCGGCTCTTAAACTCTTGAATATCACCGGTCGAGGATAGCAGATTCATCGCGTATCGGTCGCTGAGGCACACCTTTGCGCTGTCGTGCATTGCGTGCAGCGCCAGCGAGTGAAGCACTCCGTCGGTCGAGTAGTATATTGTGGATACTCCTTGCAGGTGTTTTTCGATAGGCGCCCACAGGGCGTTGTATAGCTCGTCGCCTCGACAGTCGCGTTTTTTGCTGTTGCTGTATATGTTGTTGTAGTGTATTGCGTCCTTGAATACTTTCCGTGTCAGCAGGCTTTGTAAATACTCTTCGCTGCACAGAGGGATAATCTCGGGGTGCTTGCTGTTGTTTCGCAGCAGCAGCGCGCAGTAGTCTATAAGAACGCCGGCAGTATCTTCAAAGTTCTCCCAATGGGTTATGCGCATAAACTCAATGGCGGCCTCGTCTTTTTTGAGTGATTTTTTTACCTCTGTCCACTTTTTCTGCATCTTCTCGTCGAAAGTCTTGTCAAAGGAGGCCTTTTGCAGTAGTTCGAGCTCCATCTTCCATAGGTTTATGCTGTTTCTGACAGAGTCGCCGAGTGTGTGGAAAATTTGATACAGATGGTTAATTTCGTTGTATCGGTTAATGACGGCCGTGTCGCCCGACGATAGTATCGCATCCTGAATGAGTGTGCTTGTGCGCAGCTGTAATCCTTTGGTAAACAGTGCGTTGTTGTAAAGCCCCTCGGCGGCCTCGTCTGATTTACTTTCCCACAAAATAAGATTGTTGACATCGAATACAAATTTGTATTTATCGTAAAATTTTCCTCGTTCCGCGGCAGGCAGCGATAGGAAAGCATCTTTAATAAATTGGCTGGCGCTTGTATGTGCCTCGTTGCTTGTTTCTATATATCTTGCATCTTTGTTGATAAACTGTAAAAGTGCCAAGAATGGCTTAAGGTGTATCTGAGTATCAAATGAGCTTAATTCTAATGCCTTTTTCCCGGATAACTCTTCGAGATATTTTTGCATCCCTTTGAAATCTCTCTTTACAATATGTTCGGCTAATAATTGGGACAAACGCACCATTTCGTTTTGTTCTTGAACAAAGGAGTTATCTCCGGCTAATAATACGGAGGCCGGCTTAATGTAGTCGGGCAGTGCAAGGCCTGCAAACTGATAGTTGCCCTGCTCGCTAATATAAATGTTATTGAATGCCATATTGTCATTATGCCAATAGGCAAGGTCGTTCAATGTGAGGCATAATATGGCATAATTGATTCTGTTGTTGATGTTTGACAATTTGTAATAGTTGTAACTCTGATTCAAATATTGGTCGGAAAAATCGCACATCTCTTCGCACACCCACAAGTAGGTAATACAAACATTAAGGGCTCCCTCGTAATTCCCAATTGAGAGCAAGGTGATTATGAAGTCATACAAAAAGTATCTATATGAGTATAAATTCATAGCTTCTGCATCGGGCCAAAGATGATTCTCTTCCCAGCTCTCAAAAAGAGCGTATGTCTCCACAAGCTTACCATTGCTGGCCGAGGCCTCGAACAAACAGACCAACGCTGTGTAAAATTCGTTATATTTGTAAGGAAGCATTCGCTTGTATAGCTTCGAGGCCTCTAAAGCCTTATTGTATATTGTGTTTATCGCTGTTTGATTATCTATGCTATTTCCCGACTGTCCGTATGCTTCTCCGAATGATTGCATATACTCATTAATCTCGTTTAAGAGTTTGTCGGCTCGGTTCACCTCGTCGTAGGTAAATGGCAGCGAATCTTTATCTATATCTAAATAATTGGGCGCAGTGTAAGTCTTTTCAGGGCCTATGGTCTCGCTTAATATTTTAAGTTCCTCGCTTTTTAGCGATTCATTGGCGGACAATATATTTTGTGAGAATGTGGCATAAAGCTGTGAATTTGCTCCCCACTCATTGGAGATTGCCCCCTCGGTTCTTGATTGCATAGTTGCATAAAGTTGGGACATAATCCCTGTTATATTGGATATCTCTTTAATGTAAGTACTGTCAATATCTATTGCCCAACCGCTTTGGTCATAAATCATCATAGCACGTGATGCATACATTATGGCTTCCATTATATCATTATGTGCCATAAATAAATCGGCAAAGGTGCGCATCTCTTGTACATATTTAAGTCCCAACATACCTCCGTTGAAACCATATTTATAGTATAGGTCTAAATATTTTTCAAAGTTTTTGCGCGCCTCGTATATATTGTTGTATTTTACAAGCTCTATAATACCTTTCAGATAGTGAAAAAAGCACTGCTCGCCGTATTTATCCTCGGGGAAGGGTTGGGGCAGGGAGTTAATGAAGCTCTCGGTCTTGTTGACGTCAAGGTGTTCTAAACTTATGCGTGATATTGAAAAATATTCAAGAATTTTGTTGTACTCCTCTTCGGTTTGCGGGTAGGCTGCGACGGAGCATAGTAGCAGTATGATGGTTAGTAACTTTTTCATAATATGCTGATTTTTAGTTTTTTAATTGTTGTCGGTCGGTTACAATTACCAAAAGTATTATTTTTAATCGAGAATAACAAATGCTCCCCAATAGTATGGGTTGGGGTTCTCGGCGCGAATCTGCTGCTGCGCCTTTTTAAATGCAGCGTGTTTCTCCATTCCCGCCGTCCAATTGTCGTAAAATAGCTGTATTAGCTTCGCTGTCGTATCGTCGGGCACGCGCCACAGCGTCATAATAATTGTTTCGACGCCTGCC
>JAFQVS010000029.1 GCA_017407905.1 Bacteroidaceae bacterium
AGAAATTACAAAGACACGTTGTACTGCTTTGTCTGTATGGAATGTTGTCAAGGATCGTCTTTTGCTTTCGTTTTGTCGAGGCAACCACGTTGCTTCCCGAAAGCGAGTGCAAAGGTACAGCTTTTTTTGTTACCACCAAACTTTTTCACAACTTTTTTTAAAAAAATTTTCAGAGAGCGAAAATCTTTAAAAAAAAAAACACTGCTCAAAATTTCAATGGAAGCTCCCTTTAAAAGCACTACGCTTAGTGCCGAAAGCGAATGCAAAGTAACGGCAAAAATCTGAACCTACCAAATATTTTAAAAGAAAAAATTGGAGAAATTTTAAACAAATTTTAAGACTTACTAATAATCAACGCGTTAAGCGTAAAATTATTTTTCATCTTTTCTCGACCATCTATCAAAAGTATCATCGTATTGCACGGAAATCTGCCCCACCCTATACTATCGCTTTATAATTTCTTCCATTATTTATATAATAAGGAGAATTTTAATACTTATTTGCAAAAGAAAAACTAAAATTAGCACTATTTGCAACACTAATAGAAGAAATATAGTTATTTTTGCACCCAAATTCAAGAAAACTTTATAAAGGTCAATAGTTTTCTAAAGTTTACACAACCCTCAAAATAGAATATGAGCAATATCAGAAGCGCCATACATTATATATATATATTAACATTGTGCCTTATCGCGGGCATTGCATCGGCGCAGAATAGCACGAAGACACGAATCTACGGACGCATCTTGGACGCCTCGACAAAGGAGGCGCTTCCTTACGTCTCTATACGAATCAGCCGCAGCACTCTTGGATGCAGCAGCGACAATAAGGGATATTTTTCGTTTTTTGCGCCCCAACTGCGCGACACACTCATCGCGACGAGTATCGGCTACAAAGAGAAGCGCATCGTGCTGTCGAAAAAGACGCGTATGCCCATAAACATCCGCCTCGAACCCGAGAATTACGAGTTGTCGGCCGTTACAATAAAGCCCAAGAAAGAGAAATACAAGCGCAAGAATAACCCCGCTGTGCAGTTGGCGCGCACCATCATCGACAGACGCGACGATAATTCCCCCGAAAACAAGGACTATTTCAGCCGCGACCGACACGAGAAGCTGAACGTGGCGCTTAATAATTTCAACGCCACAGAGGACAGCCATTTTAACAAAAAATTCTCGTTTCTCGAAAATTACATCGACACGTCGCTAATATCGGGAAAACCCATTCTTCACATCTCGGCCCGCGAGCTCATCGGTACCGACTACTACCGCAAAGAGCCCAAACGCCACCGTCAACACGTCAAGGCACGCAAGCGCAACGGCATCGACGATGTTTTTTCGGCCGAATCGTTAGAGGCACTCTACGAGGAGACATTCAAGGACGTTGACATATTCCAAGATAACATATCACTCTTTGGCAGTAAATTTATGAGCCCCCTCTCGAAATTGGGCCCCACATTTTACCGCTACTACATAATGGACACACTCGACATTGCCGGCCAAGAGTGCATCGACCTTGCCTTTACCCCATTCAACCCCGAGTCGTTCGGGTTCACAGGCCACATATACGTTGCCGCCGACTCGACATTCTTCATCAAATTAGTGCAGATGAACGTTCCTCACGACATAAATATGAATTTTGTCGAGTATATGAACATAAAGCAAGAATTCGACCGTCTGAGCGACGGCACACGCATACTAAGGAACGAGTCGCTTGTAACAGAATTTAAAGTAGTAGATGCGGTCAACGGATTCTATGCCAACCGCAACGTAACATACGCCAACTACCGATTCACCCCCGACGAGAGCGCCCAACAAGTACTCGATTTTCCGGGCAGCGTCTATGAGGACGACGCCTCGATGCGCCGCGACGAAGAATATTGGACATCCAACCGCCTTGCCGAAGTTACCGAAAAAGAGCAATCCGTCGGCCGAATGATGAAAGAGCTGCGCTCGCAGCCACTATACTATTGGCTCGAAAAAGGCGTCTCGTTCCTCTTCACAGGCTGGGTGCCCATCCGCGAGAATGAGCCGCCCATCTTCTACGGCCCCGTCAACACCACAGCAAGCTACAACGAGCTCGAAGGCCTGCGCCTGCGCACGGGAGCAATGACCTCGGCCTACCTCAACCCGCACCTTTTCGGACGATTCTTCGTCGCATACGGCCTGCGCGACAACCGCTGGAAATATATGGGCGAGATAGAATACTCATTCAAAAAGAAAAAAGAACACCCCAACGAATTTCCCATACACTCGGTAAAAGTCAACTACGAGAATGACATATACCAATATGGTCAGACCTACCTTTTCACCAACAAAGACAATATGTTCCTGAGCATTAAGCGACAGGACGACAACAAAATAGGCTACGTTAAAAAAGCCGAAGTAACCTACACACGCGAATTTTACAACCACTTCTCCTACGCGCTGAAACTGCGCAACCGCATAGACCAATCGACCCATCTGATACCCTTTGAGCGCACAAGCACCATCGACGGAGTAACCACAAGCACATTCGTAAAAGAGCTCACGCAATCCGAGGTCGAGATATTCCTGCGTTACGCCCCGAAAGAGAAATTCACACAGACAAAGTGGAACCGACACTCAGTGCTGCCCGAGCACCCCGTCTTTACCCTCAAGCACCGCATAGGCATAAAAGGCTTTTTGGGCAGCGACCTCAACTACCACCACACCGAGGCCACATTTCAGAAACGCTTTTGGTTCTCGGCATTCGGCTACACCGACTGCAACCTTAAAGCCGGGAAAGTGTGGAACAAAGTCCCTTTCCCCCTGCTCATCACCCCCAACGCCAACCTCTCGTACACCATACAGGACGAGTCATTTTGGCTGATGAACGCAATGGAATTTTTCAACGACGAATATGCCTCGTGGGACCTCACATATTATATGAACGGACTGATTTTCAACCGTCTGCCACTCATTCGCAAGCTCAATTGGCGCGAGGTAATATCGTGTCGGGGAATGTTCGGCAACCTAAGCGAGAAGAACCGTCCCGACCCGCTTAACACAGGCTCACTATTTAAATTCCCATACGAGAATGACACGTACCACTATCTGAATTCGACCCCCTACGTCGAGGTTGCCGTGGGCGTCGAGAACATCTTCAGAGTGCTGCGCATCGACTATGTGCGCCGCCTCACCTACCGCGACTATCCGGGAATAGACAAAGAGGGAATAAGAATCAAGCTGCACGTACAATTCTAAAAAAACACTCGCAGAGGGCTAAAAAAAACGCGCTCACCACCCCGTTAGCGACCATCCTGCCGCCTCGTACCACGCAGTGGAAGAAAAATCGGCATTATACGCCTTGTAACGCTCGCCCTCGCGAGGCACATACATCGAGACGCCGCAGTAATTATCCCTATCGACCCTATAATTTATCCTGTGCACGGCCGAATACCAGCGCCCCGTTGTTGCTCTATAAGGCACCGCCCTGTCGAGAGCCGCACGCCACGCAACGTACGAGACTGCATCGAGCGCCTTTTGCATCGCAGCATTTGCATCGGTAAAATCGGGATAATAATCTACCCCACCCGACGAGTATCCACCGGGAAGATACGAGAAAGCCGCCACGGCCTCACCCTTTGCACGCTCAAAAGCCGCCGGGACAAGCCCTCGGCAACAAACAGCAAGCTGCTCCATCGCATCGCAATCGACAACCGACAGCACCACCCCGCCCCACGCATCCTCGTAAGCATCGCAGTAGGCATCGACAATATGCGCAGCGTTAACATCAAGAGCAAAAAAGTGCTCCAGCAAAAGGTCGTAGGGAGCACCATCGGCCGGAATTTCGGCGGGCGAGGCCACAATCCACTGCGCACACTCGCGCAGCGCGTAGGCCGTTTCAAGCGTCTGCATAAAGCAGGCGTCGAACATAAGCACCGTCGGCCTTACAGGAAATTCGGAAAGCAAAAGGGGAATATCTTCAATGTCAAGCACCTCGGTGTCGGTATTTGAATAGTCGTTCTTTCCATTGTCAACGCCTATGCTGCGGCTGCGGGGCGCTCTTCGGCCCGCAACCCAACCGCTCCCGTGCGACCACAGAACCACATTAAGCGTCTGCGCACTGTAACGCTCGGCCACCCGCCGGAACACCATACGCGCATTATCGACGCCGCTGCTTACAAAATCCTTCCCGAAAGTATGTATAGTATCGCACACGGCACCTTTTGCACCGCTATAAATGCGGCAGATGCGCGGACGCAACACATCATCGACAAAAACAATGAGTGCGCAGTCGTCGGGAATTTCGACTGCCGCACTCATCATCTCCTTTATATCAGCCTCAGCATAGCCCGAGAGACTATTCTCGGCCATCATATAAACAAAGGTAAGATTGCGCAACTCATCATCGCCACGCAGCCCGAGGCCATCATCGTCGCCACTGCACGCAACCGACGAAGCAAGCAGCACAGCCGCAGCGGCAATAAGCAAAAATCTGCGGAATGCGGTGTAACAAAAAATCATTAAACCGCTCACCCTTTTGTGCCTCATCTACAAGAACAGAAATCAAGGACGAGTAAATTTGAATCTGTCGCCCAGATAGCGCACCGTCAGTCCGCGACGTTTCTGCAAACGATTCTTCACCTTCAGTTCTTTCTTTTGAAGCGACTTTTCCTTTTTAGAGAAAAGGATTATCGAGGTGCGTCCCGGCTGTCCCTCTTGCACAGCCATAAAATCCTGAAGCTCGTGCGCATAGTGCTGCCTATCGGGCAAGAATTTTGTTCCTTTCTCAAGCTCCACCCCCTCGACCAACTGCACCTCGGTAAAATAGGCCACAGAATCGGAAAAAGATATTGAGACGCCCAATACATAAACACCCTTTTTATCACCCTCGGCCGATGCCGTAAAGGCCATCAGCATTGTCATTGCCAATAGAATAAGTCCTTTTTTCATAAAAAAATATTTTCGTGCGCAACAACCCATTGCGCCACGCTATACGTTTCAATCGGCGAAGATACAAAAAATGAATGAATAACAGCCCGAATAAGATATTTTTTAACACATTACCCCGCAACCTTATATAAAAAACGGGCCGCCCCTAAGCAAGGACGACCCGGCACATATTTTTCCCAATAATTTATCCCAAATAGGATTTTAGCAGCTTACTGCGCTGATTCTGTTTCAAACGGCGAATTGCTTTTTCCTTAATCTGTCGTACGCGCTCGCGTGTCAGCCCGAATTTATCACCAATCTCTTCGAGAGTCATTTCCTGCATTCCTATTCCGAAGAACATCTGAATAATCTCTTTCTCTCTATCGGCAAGGGTCGATAAAGCACGGTCAATCTCACGCGACAAAGACTCGCTCACCAGCAGATTGTCGGCCATAGGAGAATCGTCGTTCACAAGAACGTCAAGCAGGCTGTTATCCTCGCCATCGACAAAGGGGGCATCTACCGAAATATGACGTCCCGAGACCTTTAGCGAATCTACCACCTTGTCAACAGGGAGGTCCAACTGGTCGGCAAGCTCCTCGGCCGAGGGACGACGCTCATTTTCTTGCTCAAATTTCGAGAATGCCTTGCTGATTTTGTTAAGCGAACCTACTTGATTCAAAGGCAAGCGCACAATTCTCGATTGCTCGGCCAGAGCCTGAAGAATTGATTGTCTAATCCACCAAACGGCGTAACTAATGAACTTAAAACCACGCGTCTCGTCAAATTTCTCGGCCGCCTTTATAAGTCCCAGATTACCCTCGTTGATAAGGTCGGGCAAACTAAGGCCTTGATTCTGATACTGCTTGGCCACAGAAACTACGAAACGCAAGTTGGCTCTTGTCAACTTCTCCAACGCCAAACGATCGCCCTTACGGATTCTCTGAGCCAATTCAACCTCTTCCTCTACGGTAATAAGGTCCTCACGGCCAATCTCCTGCAAGTACTTGTCGAGCGAAGCGCTTTCGCGGTTTGTGATACTTTTTGTAATTTTTAATTGTCTCATTGTGCTTCGTACAATTTCAATTTGCAAAATTATAATATATAAACCGAAAAAGCAAGTTTACAAACAAAAAATTACCACAAAACTTTGTTAACGAGATAATAATCACAGGAATTACCTATGATAAAAGGCGCAGCAATACTATTATTTAATCACCCCATTTTACCCGTAAGATAAGCCTTAGTGCGCTCGTCCGAGGGATTAGAGAACATTGCAGCCGTATCGCCATACTCGACAAGCTCGCCCAGATACATAAACATCGACTTTGACGATATACGCATCGCCTGCCCCATATTATGCGTAACTATTAAGATGGTTACCTCTTTTTGCAGCTCCTGCATAAGCTCCTCGATGTGCGCGGTTGCTATTGGGTCGAGCGCAGATGTCGGCTCGTCCATAAGCAGCACATCGGGCTGCATTGCGAGTGCGCGGGCAATGCACAGACGCTGTTGTTGTCCGCCCGAAAGGAATGTACCCTTCTTGTTCAGCACCTCCTTTACCTCGTCCCACAGCGCAACGCTGCGCAGACAGCGCTCGACCGTGGCATCCTTTTCGGCCTTCGACAAGCGTATGCCATTGAGCACGTAGCCCGAGAGCACATTATCGTAAATACTCATTGTGGGGAACGGCGCCGGACGCTGAAAGACCATCCCCACCCTGCGGCGCACATCAATAGGTTCCATCGAGAGGATATTCTCACCACCAAGCAGAATTTCTCCATCGACACGAATATTGGGATAGAGGCTGTGCATCAGATTCACCGCACGCAAAAGCGTCGATTTTCCGCACCCCGAAGGCCCCATAATGGCAGTTATTGTATTTCTGTCAATGGCAGCCGACACATATTTTACCGCCATAGTCTGCTTGGTATAAGATACACAAGTCTTTTTAAATTCAAGTATAGGTATTACTGATTCCATTTTTTTGCAAGATATTTAGCTGTAAGATTCAACGTAAGAACAAATAACAATAAAAAGAGCGATGCTCCCCAAATCAATTCTTGGAGGTTAGGGTCGTTGAAAAACTCCCAAATAAGCAGCGGCACCGCCGAGATTGGCTTATCGACGGCGAAACGAATAAACGAGCATCCCAGCGCAGTAAACATCAGCGGCGCAGTCTCACCAATAACACGCGAGACAGCCAACAGCACACCCGTAAAAATTCCGCCGAAAGCAGCCGGAAGCTGCACCCTCAGCATCACTCGGGCGCGGTTACCACCCAGCGCCAGCCCTGCCTCCTTGAGCGACGCAGGCAGAATCCTCAACGTCTCTTCGGTCGAGCGGATAATGAGCGGCAGCATCATAATCGAGAGTGCCACACTGCCTGCAATGGCCGAGTAACCCTTCATCGGGACAACAACCCAAATATAGACCACAATACCGATAATAACCGAAGGGGTACCCTGCAAAAGGTCGGTAAGAAAACTCACAAACTGCGAGAATCTGTTTTTGGGATTTTCGGCCAGAAACACCCCACACAAAATACCAATTGGCACAGCAAAGAGAGCCGCCATTGCCAGCATCAGCATCGTCCCCACAATACCATTTGCAATACCCCCGGGAATAGGCTCGCCCGCCTTAATTGCCTTCATCGCCCTATAAGCCGTAGGAGTAGGTTCGGTGAAGAACGACCACGACAACTGCTCGTAACCACGCAACAGTACCTCGCCCAAGATGGCAAGCAAGGGAACAGCCATAAGCCCTGCAAACAGAGAGACCGCGTAAAGCACAATGCGGTCTTTCGTTAAACGATTTTTTATATTCGCATTATCCATAATCAAACAATTCTTGCGCGTTTAATCATTATTTTACCAATCATATTTATTACAGCTGTAATAAGATACAATATCAATCCTATGGCAATGAGCGACGAGAGGCGTAAATCATCAGCCTCACCAAATTGATTGGCAATGATAGATGCCATAGAATTACCCGTCGAAGTAATTGAATTGGGAATATTATTCGTATTTCCTATGAGCATCGTAACAGTCATCGTCTCGCCAAGCGCACGACCAATCGCCAAAATATAGGCCGAGAAGATACCCGAGCCTGCAACGGGGAATACTACCCTGCGGATAACCTCGGCACGCGTCGCCCCCAAGCTATATGCAGCCTCCTTTAAGTCATTCGGCACCATTTTTATAAACTCGGCACTGAGCGAGGCCGCGTAAGGAACAATCATAATAGCCAATACCAAAGAGGCAATGAGCACCCCCGAGCCCTGCGGCGAAATATCGAGCATAATTATCAACGGACGCAACGTATAAAATCCCCACAGGCCATAGATAATCGACGGGATACCGGCCAAAAGGTCGGTTATAGTACTCAATATGGCAGCGACACGTGTACCCTTGAAATACTCCCCCACAAACAATGCCACGGGAAGAGAAAAAGGAATACAGAAAATCAGTGCCAACAAAGTGGTCATCAGCGTACCCGTGATAAATGGCAGCGCTCCATACTGCTCGGCTCCCTCGGTGTAACTCCACTCCGACGAGGTCAGAAAATTAAAAAATCCAAAATGCTCAAAAGCCTCACGCGCGTCAGTAACGAGGGCGTAAACCACGCCCCCGCACACTAACGGCATAACCAATGCTGCTGCAAACAAAAGGATTCTATATATTCTATCATTCATAGAGATATATTATTGCAAAATTTGCGTTCCCTCGTAAGTAACACTCCTCAGATTCATAAGGCTCTGCTCTATTGCTTTTTTGGGCAGCGGAGCATAATGTACCTCCGAGGCAATGCTCTGTGCCTCGTCCGAGAGGATATATTTCAAAAGGTCGAGCGTTGCCACAGCCTGCTCCCTCGTGCGGTCGGAATAATTCTGCTCCTTATAGATAATAATCCAAGTAAATGTCGAGATTGGATAAGCGCCCTCGGCCTCGGCATTCGTAATCGAGCAGCGAGTGTCGGCAGGAATCTCGCCCGAGGCCGCAGCCGATATTGTCTCAGCCGACGGCGACACAAACTCGCCCTGCATATTTCTTATTTTAGCAAAAGGAATCTTCTGCGCAAAAGCATACTCCGACCCCACGTAACCGATACTATTCTTTGTCTGCTTAACAACCGCAGCCACTCCCGGATTACCCTTTGCAGCCAGCCCCGAAGGGAAATTAACCGATTTTCCCGCACCTATTTTCTCGCTCCACGCAGCACTTACCTTAGTCAGATAATCGGTAAAAACGAACGTCGTACCCGAGCCGTCCGAGCGATAGACGGGAATAATTTCCTCATCAGGAAGTGTGGCGCCGGGGTTAAGCGCCACGAGACGCTCGTCGTTCCACTTTTTTATTTCGCCGGCAAAAATATCGGCAATAACCTCGCCCGATAATTTAAGTTCCCCGACGCCATCGAGATTATAGGCAACAACCACGGCACCCATACAGGTGGGAATGTGTACTGTGGGGGCCATCTCGGCCATCTCCTTATCCGAAAGGAAAGCATCGCTGCCTGCAAAATCCACAATCTTGTCGCGAAGGTTACGCACACCGCCACCCGAGCCTATGCCACCGTAAGCAACAGCATCGCCGCTCACCTGTCCATACTGCTCGAACACCACATTGTAGAAAGGAAGAGGAAACGTCGCACCCGCTCCCGAAAGTTCCTGCGGCTGACGGCCGGCCACATTTGAATTACCCCCACAAGCCGTAAAAGCAACAGCAAGAGTCAACAGCGCAATTGATAACAAAAACTTTTTCATACAATTTTAATTTAAAAAGTTATACCATAATTTATAATCCGAAATAACAGCTGATATATGCCGAATAAACATTCTCGGCGCCGTCGGCCTTAGGCATTGACATTCTGAAATTAGGAGCAACCTTCACATATTTACCCAATTTGAATTGCGCGCCCAAAAGAGCCGCCTGCTCGTCCTTTGCGATGTTCCAATCATCATCAGAGCAAAGGTCATCGAATCGAGCATAAAGCTCGGCAGTCTCAGATAATTTGGCTGACGCAAAAATTGAATAACCATATTGGTCGGCGTTGTCGGCATAGGCTGCGTTCCACATACTGTTATACTCGGCACCAACAGAAAAAGCACCGCATTTATAACCCGCAAAAGCCGCAAAATTTGTAATATCCTTTTTGCCCTCTTCGCCACACTCATTCAAGCCTCCATAGAGACGAATCTGTAAGCCTTTAACGGGTGTCAGCGTAACACCCAAGCCATAATTCAAGCCATCGTTCTTCTGAATCTTCTTATAGCCCTCACCGTTGACGATAATAGCATCGGCCGAGAGGCAATCACCAAACTTATAGGCCACCGATAATCCTAAATCGGCACTGCTGCCAAACTTATATTCATCCTGAAAAGACTTCATAATGTAACGATAGCCCCAGAATTTCTCCTGAAAATTAAACTGCGTGGTGGAAATAAGACCGCCATTGAGCGTCCAGCCACCCTTTTTCCACGACAGCATCGCATTTTTGATGTAAGCAATACGATGATAATCATCCACCTGTTTCGACTGACCGACGTCCATCACAGCCTTTGCCGAGAGGCCCTTGCCAAAATTATACTCGTAGCCCAAATAGCTGCGCTCAAGCTCAAAGCCCCGGTCGTCATTCAAGACGCCGAACCCCGAATGAAAATTTCCAAATACCTGCACAATCGCCTTACCCTTAGGCTCTTCGACTTTTGCACTTTGTGCTTGCGAGCCGATACTAATGCAGGCCAAAATACCCGCCAAAATAAAATTAGTTCTCATTTTCTTAAAATTCTTAAAAATTAAACAAGCTCATTGCAAACGCCTGTCAACAATCGGACAATGCCGGCAATTGTCAGCGACGTGCACCAGCGCCGTTCGCAACTTTTCGAGAGCAAAAGTATCGGGAATACATTTCATAAATGTTTCAAAAGATTTAGAGATTTATTAAGAAACTGCTTAAATTTCTACAAAAAACTCTATGATATAAATTTTGGCGACTACCGAGCGGTGTTATACAAGATGTGCCGCTCCTTAAAATAAAGGAGCGGCACATCTTGTATAATATTCTGTAAATAAATTATTTACATACAAATGCTCGTTCGAGGTCTTGCGACACGTTTATCATAAAGTCGCCCATATGTTCATACTCATTTACTATATCCATATAGTAAACGCTTGTCTGGTAGTTGTGGGCATTATTTTCAATATTCTCTATAACTGCATCACGAAGATTGTTTCGCAGCGTATTGAGCTTTTCTTCGGCGCTATAAGCATTTGAAATATCAACAAGCTCGCCCTTATGGGCCGCAGTTAGATTCTCAATCATAACATCATACGCTGTACTTACGGCATCGGCCATAAGAGTAATGTTCTTTATTGCCTCTTCATCAAAATGTTTTTTGTGTAAATTCTTTCTATATAGAATGCGGCTGATAGCTTCACCCGAGTCGCCCAGCGACTCTAATTCACCAATAATCTTATACATTGCCTTTATCTTGGTAGATGTGTTCTCGCTAATTTCTTCGGCCGACACACTATTGAGGAATGTCGCGATCTCGTATTCAATGCGGTCGGAAATCTCTTCGTACTTTACGAGTTTCTTTCTAAATTCCTCAAATTTGTCTGTATCGGCCTCACTAATTGCATTTTGTGTATAAATGACGCCGTTTTTCGATATTTGTGCGAAATGTATAATCTCATTAAATGCCTGCTCTACCGATAGCTCGGGAGTAGCCAGCGGTCCTGCCGAAATGTACTGCAAGCGAAATACCTCTTTCTCCTTATTTTTTGGGGGCGGTATAATCCAACTAACAATCCGGGCAATCTGTTTGGTGAACCATACCAACAACAGAGTATTGGTTAGGTTAAATAGTGTATGTAACATAGATAGACCATAGAGTGCCGCTGTCCCTTCCTCGGCATTGGAGGATGTTACCACAAATTCATTGACAGCAGGATTAGGCAGGCCAAACAATGTCTCAGTTATAAGACCAACTAATTGTAAAAATGGTTTATATAGTATCAATGCCCATAGCACACCAAATATATTAAATATGGTGTGCGACATTGCAGCACGTTTTGCCTGAGTATTACCTACCGCAGCAGCAATGTTTGCAGTAATAGTGGTACCTATATTCTCGCCCAGCACCATTGCACACGCCATCTGGAACGGTATCCATCCCATACTAAGCATAATAAGCGTAATTGCCATCGTCGCAGATGAGGATTGTAGTATAAGGGTTAATATCGTACCGAAGGCAAGGAAAAGAAGTACAGACCCAAACCCATACGACGACCAAGTGCTGACAAATTCCAATACTTGTGGTGTTTCTCGTAAGTCGGGTACCGATTCTTTCATAAACGAAAGGCCGAGGAATAAAAGACTGAAACCAACGATTAGTTCTCCGATATTCTTGCGCCGGTCTTTTTTAGAGTTCGATAAAAGAAATCCTAAAAGCATCAATGGGACGGCAAGTGTTGATATGTCGGCTTTGAAGCCCAACCACGATACCATCCAAGCTGTAACGGTGGTACCTATATTGGCACCCATAATGACGCCTATTGCCTGCGCAAGAGTAAGAAGACCGGCATTTACAAAACTCACCACCATCACAGTAGTTGCCGACGAAGACTGAATAACCGTTGTTATGCCAAGGCCCGTCATCACGCCCTTAAAAGGGTTTGAGGTCATTGCAGATAAGAATCCCCTTAACTTTTCGCCTGCTACCTTTTGCAGGCCCGAGCTCATTTGGTTCATTCCGTAAAGGAACATACCTAACGCTCCTAATAATGTAAAGATTTGTAATATTCCCATAAAAATTTAGTAACTTTTCGACCACAAAGTAATTGCGAAAATGTTTCATAAATGTTTCAAAATAATTAGATTTTAGTGAAATGCCTACTTTGATATGTTGTTTTAAGTTTCTTAAAAGTCTTATATTCAAATTCTATTTATTTGCTCTTACATAGCCTGCTTTGGCTGCGCTCAACAGTATTATTTTTCTCAGAAAAACCTGATGATATAAATTTTGCCCACCGGCAGAGCAGAATATTACATTTTTATTAAATATTGTTTTTAGTGTTTTACTATTCATTAGTTCTCTGTATTTTTGCATAGTAATTATAATTAGGTATATGGCAACAGAACGCATTTTGATAGTTGATGACGAGGAGACCTTGTGCGAGGTTCTAAAACTCAATCTCGAGAACGAGGGATATGATGTGGATACCGCAACCTGTGCCGAACAGGCGCTCGGATATAATCTAAAAGCCTACTCGCTCATTCTGCTCGATATTATGATGGGCGAAATTAGCGGCATAAAAATGGCTAAAATCCTGAAGAGTAATGTAGCAACTGCCGATATTCCAATAATTTTTTGCACGGCACGCGACAGTGAGGATGATATGATTATGGGGCTCAATCTTGGTGCCGACGACTACATTATGAAGCCCTACACCATCCGCAACGTCATTGCACGCGTAAAGAGCGTACTACGTCGCACATCATCAAACAAAAGCAACAGCGCCCCCACAAGCGAAAAATCCAATTTACTGAAGATTGACGGCCTGTGCCTTGATATGGAATTTAAGCATTGTACAATTGATGGTAAGGAGATTAAGCTCACTAAAAAAGAGTTCGAGCTATTGGCCTATTTGATAATGCACCGTGGAAAAATCTGCTCACGCGAGCAGATTCTTTCCCGCGTATGGAGCGACGAAGTAGTTGTGCTCGACCGCACCATTGACGTAAACATCACCCGCCTGCGCTCCAAGATTGGCGCATACGGCTCGTACATTGTAACCCGTTCAGGCTTTGGCTATGGCTTCCGCGATTAAATTATCCTTTCACAAGCAGCTGTTCTTACAGCTCATTGCATTCTCGTGGGCCATCGTAGTGTGCTTCATTGGCTTTCAATATCTGCGAGAGAAAGAGTATAAATCTCAATTTCTGAGCGCCCAATTGCAGCAATACAATTGCCATCTGCTTGCGGCGGTCGATAATGGCACCCCCTACAAACAATATATTGCGACACACGAAAAGCCGTTCGACAGCCTTAGAATAACCCTCATAGCCCTGACGGGAGCCGTGCTCTATGACAACACAATATCGGCCGACTCGCTCGACAATCATCGCAATCGTCCCGAGATTGCCGATGCCTTGAAAAAAGGCTCGGGCTATCACATCGGACGACAATCGGCAAGCGACGGACGCGAATATTTCTACTCGGCCACACGAGGCGAAAGAATTATCGTACGCACAGCAATCCCCTATTCAAGCACCCTGCACGACCTACTCGCCGCCGATTGGTCGTTCCTTGTGATAATGATTATCATCACCCTTGCGATGAGCATCGTAGCCTATTTCACCACCCGCAAGCTGGGCAAAGAGATTGAGCGCGTCAACCGCTTCGAGGCCGAGCAGGAAAAGAGCCGCCTCAAGCGGCAGCTCACCAACAACATCAATCACGAGTTAAAAACCCCCGTCGCCTCAATACAAGTGTGCCTCGAAACACTGCTCTCGGGCATCAGCCTCAGCGACGAGAAGCGTCAAGAGCTCATAGGCCGGTGCTACACACACAACGAACGCCTCAGACACCTGCTCGACGACGTATCGCTCATTACACGCATCGAGGATGGCAGCGCCCTAATAAGCCGAGAGACGGTTACCATAAACGAAATTATAAAAGAGGTATCCGAGGAGCTGAAAATTATGCCCGAGGACGAGCAGATGACCCTGCACGCCAACTTCAGCCCCGAGGTAACAATCGAGGGGAACCTCTCATTGATAGGCTCCATCTTCCGCAATCTCACCGAAAATGCCATCGCCTACTCCGAGGGGCGCAACATATACATAACCCTGCTCGAAAATAACGAAAAAATGTGTCGCATCCGATTCGAGGACGACGGCAAAGGAGTACAACAAGAGCAACTCCCCCATCTGTTCGAGCGCTTCTACCGCGTCGATAAAGGGCGCTCGCGACGCAAAGGCGGCACAGGGCTCGGGCTCTCCATTGTAAAGCACGCGGTACAATTTCACGGCGGAACAATAAAGGTCGATAACCGCCCCGAGGGAGGTTTACGATTCGATTTTTCACTAAGCAAGCACGCCGCCCGACAATAAAAAATCTGCACTCCCCCAATCAAAAGAGGAGTGCAGAAACAGTATCTAATTAAGAAAAATTTTATTCCTCGGACAAATCAACCGAGAAGTAAGCCCTACGTCCCGAGGCCGTTATTCCCGAGATAAACAACACTCGTTCACTCGACGAATTTGCCTCCTTAAGCACCTTCTGAAGCGCATCAATGCTTTTTACATATTCACCGTTGACCTTTAGGATTATAAATCCCTTTCCTATTCCGGCCTCGGCAAAAAGTCCGCGACCGGCCTCGGTAACCATAAGTCCACCGGCAATATTGTATTTACGGCACTCCTTCTCGTTCAATTCCTTGAATTGCGCACCAAGAACATCAAGCTCGACATTCGTTACCACACCGGTGTTGCCCTGAGAATTTTTCAACTCGACAGTAATCTCACGCTCTTTCTTATTACGCAACACTTTTACGTTCACCTTGTCGCCCGGCAAATGCTTGGCAAGCTCCTCCTGCATCTCGGCCATTGTCTTTACTCGTCGGCCATCAAGACCAATGACAACGTCTCCGGCCTCTATGCCTGCGGCAGCCGCAGCACCATCGGGCACAAGCTCGCTCACATAAACACCGTCAACCGAGCCTAAATCCTTCTCCTCGTTAAGTTCCGAGGTAACAGTGCCACCAATGATACCAAGCACGGCACGCTGCACGGTGCCAAACTCCTTAAGGTCGGCAACAACCTTAGTCATAATAGAGGTAGGAATCGCAAAGCCGTAACCGGCATACGACCCCGTGGGCGAAGACAGGACAGCATTTATACCAACAAGCTCGCCGCGAGCATTTACAAGCGCACCGCCGCTGTTACCCTGATTGATGGCTGCATCAGTCTGTATAAACGACTCTATTCCACCATTATACACCCCGAGCGAACGAGCCTTTGCGCTGACAATTCCCGCTGTAACGGTCGATGTCAGATTAAAGGGATTACCAACGGCAATAACCCACTCGCCCACTTTCAGATTATCACTGTCTCCCACGGGCAGAAACTCAAGCTCGCCATCGCTCTCAACCTTAATGAGTGCAAGGTCGGTCTTTTCGTCAGTACCTATGAGACGCGCCTCAAGCGTGCGATTATCATTGAGCGTAACCGTAATCTCATCAGCATCGGCAATCACGTGGTTATTCGTAACAATATATCCATCCTTCGACAGAATCACTCCCGAGCCGAATCCCACACGCGGCTGCGTCCTGATAATCTGCTCGCGCGGTGTCCCGTCGCCAAAAAAGAAGTCGTAAATATCGGGAGCGCGACGCACAGTACGCGTCTTACTATTCTGGGTCGATTTTATATGCACCACGGCGTGCACCGATTTTTCGGCAGCATCGGTAAGGTCGATGCGCGACAGTCCGTCGCCACCGTCAAACGAAGCCAAGCGCGTCATAAAACCTCCGCGCGCCTCGGTCAAAGCACTCCCCCCTTGTCCCTTGCTGTCAATAATACTGTTTGCGGTTATTCCCGCTACAACAGCACTTAAAACTACAACTGCGGAACCAAAAAACAATTTTCTAACAACATTTTTCATAACTTAAAAACTACTTTTTGTTAATTTATCATTCAATTTTAACAAACTCACCAACAAATAACAGATTGTATCAAGGTGGGTAAGTCCTTTGCAAATATATAGCTATCTATTGATAAATGTATCTATTAAAGGTGTTTTTTGGCTCAATTTAACAGTAGCGACACAATTTTAACAATAGTTTCACATTAAGCTAAAGAAAAACGAAATAAATCTCTTTTTATGCTATCTTTTTGCAACCGTTGAGCTAAAGCCCGAAGATTGCAAAAAATTTTCAAGCAAGATTGATATTTTTCGCTCGCTTGTTGTTATCTTTGCCTTACGGCGAATATTGACTGCGCTTGCTGCAAAAAATTTTCAAGCAAGCTTGACATTTTTCGCTCGCTTGTTGCTGTCTTTGCCTTGCGGCGAATATTGACTGCGCTCGTTGCAAAAAATTTTCAAGCAAACTTGACATTTTTCGCTCACTTGTTGCTATCTTTGCCTTACGGCGAATATTGACTGCGCTCGCTGCAAAAAATTTTCAAGCAAGCTTGACATTTTTCGCTCGCTTGTTGCTATCTTTGCACAGAGAAACAAAACAGTCGGACGGTCTGTCGCCGTTGCCATTGGCAAAGGAGGAAAGTCCGGGCAGCACAGAGCATTCCACTTCCTAACAGAAAGCTGTCTGCGAGGGCAGAGTAATGCAGAAGAAAATAACCGCCCCTCAAGGGGTAAGGGTGAGAAGGTGGGGTAAGAGCCCACCGGTCGTGCGGCGACGTACGAGCCGTGTATCTTGGAAGCTGCAAGTTCGCGTAAACCGGCGCTTGAGGGCTGCTCGTCCGAGCCGGAGGGTAGAACGCTTTAGGCGTGCAGTGATGTACGTCATAGATGAATGACAGACGCCCCGCAAGGGGTACAGAACCCGGCTTACAGGCCGACTGTTATTTTAAGAGTGTATGCACGGGAAGAGTGCATACACTCTTTTTATCGAATTCCTCAGCCGCTACGCGCCGCCTCCTCTTTGTCGAAAGAGGAGCGGTAATAACGCTTTTTTAAACTCAAACAAAAAAAACGCTCCTCTTTTTTGTAATAAAGAGGAGCTCCCGAGAGGGTGAGGAGTTAAAAATAACCACAAATACTACGGCTCAGTAGCAAAAAGGTGTGGTCGAGA
>JAFQVS010000030.1 GCA_017407905.1 Bacteroidaceae bacterium
CGATTGTTTTAAGGAAAAAGTGCGAGGTATGTTTAACCGCTACTTAGACGCTTGTTTACAAGCGACTAAGTGAGGGCGGTCCGCAGCACCCTTAAAACAATCGTAAACCGAAATGACAAGCAAGCCTCCGACCGAGTGAGCGCACTGTTGCCTCACGAGCAAAGGAGGCCTTGCGACAATTTCTTTAGGTGCAGTTTTTTTGCTTACTTTTTTTTGGAAAAAAAGTAAGTTATAAAATATAACGCGAAAGAGAGAATAGCCGCACAAGTATTCCGAGAAGGTGATAAATAGAATTATCTCAGCCACACTTTTCTTGCTACTGAGCCATTTTTAAGCACCCCACTCTATTTTTAATTGTACCCCACAAAAAACTCATCTTTTTATCTCCAAAAGAGCCACATTTTACCGAGGCCTTCCAAAAGCCTAATTTACGTAACACCTAAAATATACCATTTATGAAAAAAGCATTGATAACAGGCGTAACAGGACAGGATGGTTCGTTCTTGTCCGAGTTTCTATTATCGAAAGGGTACGACGTTCACGGCACCATACGCCGTTCATCTGTCGATTTTCGCGAAAGAATAGCCCACCTCGAGGGTAACCCCAATTTTCACCTTCACTACGCTGATTTAGGCGACTCAATGAGCCTCATCCAAGTAATTGGCAGCGTACGTCCCGACGAGATATATAACCTTGCGGCTCAGAGCCACGTACAGGTAAGCTTCGACGCCCCCGAGTTTACCGCCAACGTCGATGCCACCGGAGTACTGCGCATCCTCGAAGCAGTGCGTCTGAGCGGCCTTGCACAAAGCTGTCGCATCTATCAAGCCTCAACGTCCGAGCTCTACGGCAAGGTCGAGGAGGTTCCGCAGAACGAGAATACCCCCTTCCACCCTTACAGCCCCTACGCCGTCGCCAAGCTATACGGCCATTGGATAGTGAAAGAGTACCGCGAGGCCTATAATATGTTCTGCTGCTCGGGCATCCTCTTCAACCACGAGAGCGAGCGTCGCGGCGAGACCTTTGTTACCCGCAAAATAACCCTTGCCGCCGCCCGCATAGCACAAGGCAAGCAAAAGAAGCTCTATTTAGGCAACCTCTCATCGCTGCGCGATTGGGGCTACGCCAAAGACTACGTAGAGTGTATGTGGCTTATGCTACAAAATGACAAGCCCGAGGATTTTGTCATTGCCACCGGCGTACAGCACTCGGTGCGCGACTTCTGCCACTACGCATTCAAGCACGTAGGCATCGAGCTTGAATTTACAGGCGAGGGAGCCGACGAGAAAGGCATCGACAAGGCCACCGGAGAGGTGCTCATCGAAGTATCGCCCGACTTTTACCGTCCCACCGACGTAGTAAACCTATGGGGCGACCCCACAAAAGCACGCGAAAAGCTCGGCTGGAACCCCCAAAAGACCACATTCGAGGAGCTTGTAAAAATAATGGTCGAGGCTGATATGGCAAAAGTAGCGGTCGAGAGAGCCAGCGAGCAAATACGCACCAATCTTGCCGAGTACCTCGAAAGAGGAATCGTAAAATAATCGCCCCACTTATGGAGAAGAATGCCAAAATATATGTTGCAGGACACCGCGGGATGGTGGGCTCGGCCATAGTGCGCGAGCTGCAACGACAAGGATACACCAATATAATCACCCGCACACACAGCCAATTAGACCTGTGCCGTCAAGAGGAGGTCGAGAAATTCTTTGCGCTCGAAAAGCCCGAATATGTATTCCTCGCAGCGGCAAAAGTAGGCGGAATAATAGCCAATCAAACAGCCCTCGCCGACTTTATGTACCAGAATATGATGCTCGAAATGAACGTCATAAACGCAGCGTGGCGATGCGGTTGCCGTAAACTCGAATTTCTTGGTTCGTCGTGCATATACCCGCGCTTAGCCCCCCAGCCTATGCCCGAGAGCTGCCTGCTGACCTCGGCGCTCGAACCCACCAACGAGGCATACGCGCTTGCCAAAATATCGGGCCTAAAATATTGCGAGTATCTCAACCGTCAATACGGCACAGATTTTATCAGCGTGATGCCCACGAACCTCTACGGTCCCAACGACAACTACCACCCCACGCACAGCCACGTGCTCCCCGCGCTCATACGCCGCTTCCACGAAGCAAAAGAGGCCGGGGCCGACACCGTTACCTGTTGGGGCGACGGCAGCCCCCTGCGCGAGTTTCTCTACGTTGACGACCTTGCCAACCTATGCGTCTATCTTATGAATAACTACAGCGGCAACGAGACCGTCAACGCAGGAACAGGAAAAGAGATAAGCATAAAAGAGCTCACAAAATTGGTTGCCGAGACCGTAGGTTACAACGGCCAAATTCTTTGGGACACGACAAAGCCCAACGGCACCCCTCGCAAGCTCCTCGACGTCTCAAAAGCCCAAAAACTCGGCTGGAAATATAAGACCGAGCTCAGCGAAGGAATACGCCTCGCGTACGCAGATTTTCTAAGCAACCCTATGCGAGCCGAACGATAAAAAGCCAAAAAAATCGCCTCCCCGCACAGGGAGGCGATTTTCATATTAAGCTAAAGATAACAATCGTGCCCTAAAGGATGTCTCACGACAGCCCGAATAAGTTGGATAATACTCTCAAGGGCAAATATAAAATTTACAATCAATTATGGTTACTTTTGTGTGCAGACGCCGCGTTAAATGACAAAAGCAAAGAAAAAGCATCACCGACGCCAACATCCACAGTGCAAAAATAGAGACAAAAATCGACCCGTAAAATCGTCAATACTAATGAATTTATCGACAAAAGCCTAACAACATTTTAGTATTCTCGCCCACCGCCAGCCGCGCAGCTGCGGCGCACGGTAACAACAAATAACTAATATACAGAGCATTTTACCAAAAATAATTATTGATTGTTACCGTAACGAATGTTAATTTTGCAAAGCAAAATTACTACGGCCCACCAAAGCCGCAAAAACACAGCAGACAAAAAAAGAATGAAACTATCGGAATTGAAGAATGGAGAGACCGCAGTGATTGTCCGACTATCGGGCCACGGAGGCTTTCGCAAACGCATAATGGAAATGGGATTCATTAGGGGCGAGAAGGTAAAATCGGTACTCGATTCCCCAATGCACGACCCTGTAAAATACCACGTGATGGGATACGACGTATCGCTGCGCCGCAACGAGGCCGCAATGATTGAGGTACTCCCCGAGGACGAGGCACGCCGCGAGCTGAGCCCCGCCAACACCTTTAAATGTATGTCGGCCTGCGAGAATTGCAGCAGCAGTTTTGGCTGCAACTGCATCTACCGTCCCGCATCCACCGAGCGCAAAAATGTGATAGACGTTGCGCTTGTGGGCAACCCCAACAGCGGAAAAACCTCACTCTTCAACGCCCTCTCGGGCAGCAGCGAGCACGTGGGCAACTACAGCGGAGTAACCGTCGATGCAAAGAGCGGCAGCCTCAACTACAAAGGCTACCGCATAAACCTCACCGACCTTCCCGGCACCTATTCAATATCGGCCTACTCGCCCGAGGAGCGCTTCGTGCGTCGCCATTTGTTCGACAAACAGCCCGACGTTATAATAAACGCCGTCGTCGCATCGAACCTCGAACGCAACCTTTACCTCACCACCGAGCTCATTGATATGAACCTGCGCACGGTGGTGGCACTCAATATGTACGACGAGCTCGAAGCGGGCGGCGCCACAATCGACTACACGCATCTTGGAGGAATGATGGGAATACCAATGATTCCCACCGTTGCCAAAGCAGGCCGTGGGCTCGACAGACTGCTCGACACCGTGATTGAGCTGTTCGAGGGGCAGAATAAGACCATACGCCACATACACATAAACTACGGCAGCACATTAGAGGCCGAGCTTGCCCCCCTGTCGCAAGAGCTGCACAAGGCCGACGACCTTCCGCAGCAATTCCCCGTGCGCTATTGGGCGCTGAAGCTGTTAGAGCAGGACAAAGAGGCCACCCTGCTGCTGAAAAATTGTAAAAAGCTAAGCGAGTGGAACACCCGCGCCCAAAAGAGCGCAAAGAGAGTACACACACGCTTGGGAGTAGATGTCGAGACGGCCATCAGCGACGCAAAATATGGATTCATCAACGGAGCGCTGCAAGAGACCTTCACCCCCGGCAACAAGGACACACAACGACAGACGCGACGCATCGACCGTTTAGTGGCCAACAAATGGCTGGGCTTTCCGCTGTTTCTTGCACTAATGTGGCTGATGTTCACCGCCGTATTCTATTTAGGCGCCTACCCTCAGGATTGGATAGACGCAGCATTCGGCTGGTTGGGCAGCCGTCTGACGGCAATAACGCCCGAGGGCGCCCTGCAAGACCTTCTTGTCAACGGAATAATAAGCGGCGTGGGCAGTGTGGCGGTGTTTCTGCCGCAGATACTCATCCTGTATCTTTTTATCTCGCTTATGGAGGACTCGGGCTATATGGCACGCGCCGCATTTATTATGGACCGCATAATGCACAAAATGGGCCTGCACGGAAAATCCTTTATCCCGATGCTAATGGGATTCGGCTGCAACGTACCCGCCATAATAGCCACACGCACCATCGAGAGCCGCAGCAGCCGCATAATAACCGTGCTCATCACCCCGTTTATGTCGTGCAGCGCCCGTCTGCCGGTGTTTATACTTTTTGCCGGGACATTCTTCCCACGATACGCCCCGACGGTGCTCATCGGACTATATATATTAGGAATATTGGTGGCAGCCCTCACGGCGCGTCTGCTGCGCAAGACAAAATTCAAGAACGACGAGACACCGTTTGTAATGGAGCTCCCCCCCTACCGTATGCCGACCCTCAGAGCCACCCTGCGCCATATGTGGGAAAAGTGCGAGCAGTATATACGCAAGATAGGAACGGTCATTCTGGCGGCCACCATAATAATATGGTTCCTCAGCTACTATCCGCGTCCCGAAGTATCAGAGGGCACAGCTCCCACAGCCACCGAGGCATCAATTAACGCCTACGAGAACTCATACATAGGCATTATAGGCAAGGCCATCGAGCCTGCGATGCAGCCCCTCGGGCTCAATTGGCGTGCCACAATAGGTATAATCACAAGCATCCCGGCCAAAGAGCTTGTCGTCAGCACATTAGGCGTGCTGTACAGCAGCGACAGCGAGGAGGGGCTGCAACAGAGCCTCACAGCCTCGGGCGACTTTACCCCGCGCTCGGCCGCCTCGTTCCTTGTCTTTATACTCCTGTTCTTCCCCTGCATAGCCACCGTAGCCGCAATAGCCGAGGAGACACGCAGCCGACGCTGGGCACTCTTCTCGGTGATATACAACACCGCAGTAGCTTGGATTGCAGGCTATTTAGTCTATCAGATAGGAGGGCTGTTTTAACCCTCCCCGACAGAATTTAACCACACTCTAAAAACAATAAATATGAACAACATAAGATACTCTAAAAATATGAAGCTGGCCCAGCTTATTGCGGCCGACAGCGAGCTGCTCTCGCTGCTACAACGTCTGGACATAAAATTAGGATTCGGCGAGGCCACCGTCGAGGATATTTGCCGTCGCTACGGCCTCTCGACCGAGCTGTTCGTTATAATATGCAACATATACTCGTTCCGCGACTATCGCCCCGACGCCGACACACTCACCAGCGACGACATCACCCACATTACCAACTATCTGCAAGCCTCGCACAACTACTACAAGCAAGTGTGCTTCCCCGCCATACACGACAAAATACACTCGCTTGTTGTCGAGCTCGACGACGTCAGCCGCCACCTTATAGATAAATTCTACGACGACTACGACTGCGAGGTAGCCAACCACTTCAGATACGAAGAGACAATAGTCTTTCCCTATATAGCCTCGCTTGTAGCCGGCACCCTTGCGCACGACAGCGAGTACAGCATCTCGAAATTCGAGAAAAGCCACAGCTACATAGGCGAGAAGCTCAACGACCTAAAAAACATCATCATAAAATATCTGCCCGAGGAGCACTCATCGCCCCTAAGGTTCGAGATACTGAAAGATATATACGACCTCGAAAACGACCTGCGCAAACACTCGCTGATAGAGAATCGTTTACTTGTTTCACTTGTAGAAAAATTAGAAAAGAGCAATGAGTAGGCAAAAAAAACAGACCATACTACTGATAGAGCCCTCCGAGATAATTGCCGCAGGCCTCAAACATATTATAGACAAGAGCCACGAGTACGAGATTATAAACACAATCCCCCACCCCGGCTACTACAACAGCACACAGATAAAGCCCGACATTATAGTGCTTAATCCCACCACAATAAACTACGACGAGCGCCTCGACATTCGTCCCTACTTTTGCCCGGGCGGCGACAATATAACCATTGTAGCCCTCACAAGCAGCCTGCACGAGGAGCGAATAATGCAACAATACGACGGCAGCATAAGCATATATGACAGCGCCACACGCATAATACAGAAACTGCAAAGTGCCGTCGAGGATGCGTTGCAGAATCCCAAAGGCGAGCGCGGCGAGCTATCCTCGCGCGAGCGCGACATCCTCGTGGCCGTAGCCAAAGGAAACACCAACAAAGAGATTGCCGACGAGTACAACATATCGGTCTATACCGTAATTTCGCACCGTCGCAACATATCGCGCAAATTGGGCATTAACAGTATCTCGGGCCTTACCGTATATGCCATAATGAACAAACTCGTCGATATATCCGAACTAAATTAACCCCCGCAACACCTATGGCCGAAGAACTTATAATAGCACAAGGCAGCAAGGACGAGAAATACCGCCTGCTGCACAAACAGATAGCCTCGCTCATCGAGGGCGAGAGCGACACCATTGCCAATATGGCAAATATTGCCGCAATGATTCACGAGACATTCCACTTTTGGTGGACGGGATTCTACCGCGTCGTCAAAGGAGAGCTTATTCTGGGACCCTTTCAGGGACCGCTCGCCTGCTCGCGCATAGCCTACGGACGCGGCGTGTGCGGCACAGCGTGGAAAGAGCGCTGCACACAGCTTGTGCCCGACGTCGAGAAATTCCCCGGGCACATTGCTTGCAGCAGCCTCTCGCGCAGCGAGATTGTAGTCCCCATATTCGACGAGAGCAACGAGATTTTTGCCATCTTAGATATTGACAGCGAGCATCTTGCCACGTTCGACCAATGCGACAAAGAGTGGCTCGAAAAAATCACAACACTCATTAAGAAATAAGAAACTGTTTGAATTTCTTGTTAAAAACAGCCATAGCCGCCCGACTGCTCTTCAGTCGGGCGGCTATGGCTTATAAACAGTTTCTTTTATCAATGTTTTAATTTTGTTTCGGCAAAAATCTTCTCCAATTGTTCGCGGGTGAAACGCTCCTCCTCGGGGTACAAAATTCTTTCGTGCCCAAAAATCTCGTCAATAGTCCATTTGAATTTAATGGGCTTTGCGGGCACTCCGCCGACCATACAATAAGGTAGCAGACCTCTTGTTACAACAGAGCCGGCAGCAACAGTAGGACCTCTGCCAATCACAGCACCCGATAATAGAACCACATTCATTCCTATACAAACATCCTCTTCCACAATAACATCCTTATCCAACTACTCTTGGTTTTTCCGCCTCGGTAATTTCTATAAAATTTCCACCAAAATCACTGCGTGGTTCCCCGTTGCCACCTTTATGCCTTCAATAGAAAAAAGTAATCCTCTTAAAAGAGATTCTGTTGCATTATTTTATTCTTTTTTCATATTTATTGTAAAGCCTTTTAACTGAGTATAGGAGTGATACTAAATAGTATTTTTTAGTGATGCAACCAAAGAAGAAGAGGCGCGGATATAAAGGCAGTTTCTTCCAACTGAATTTTTGAGCAAGCTCTCTCCATATTGGCATTTCACATTTTAGCCCGAACCACTCTTTTTTTTCTGTTAGCGTTTTATCGGACTGAAGAGTGTGTGTTACTGTAGTGCGCGAATTACCAATGAACAATCTATTGTTCCTCTCCTCGGCTAAATTTCTGTTTAGATTCCAAGAGCTGATATTCTCCTTAATATATTCATATAGAATAAGATTTTTCTCCATCCTATCGGTGCGAAATGTACTCGAGAGCGATACCGGATTTATTCTATAATGATAATACTCGCCATTATTATATGCCGCAGATTTTGCATATTTCAGATAGTCGAGGTTAAAAATCACATCCTCGCTAATAAGTTCCCTTTCGCTATGGAATCTCACATTATGCTCTTGGATAATTGCCATACGATACATTGCCGTACAGGCCGAGCATTGTATTTTGTGGTCGGCCTTTGCCGAGGGTTCAGATGCTATAATATCGAGCATAAGCTCCTTAACCGCGTCGTCCTTGTACAGAGTTATTTTGTCTATGGGTTCTGCCGGCACAGCCTCGGCCTCGTTGGTGAAACGTCTGAATTTATAATAGAGTGCATCTAACGCATTGTTAGAAGCCAAATTATACAGATGCTCGTATGTGTAAAGGTCGATAAAATCGTCGCTGTCGAGAAACGTTACATACTCGCCTGAGGCAATCTCCAGCCCGCTGTTACGCGCAAATCCGAGGCCGCCGTTCTCTTTATGTACAACCTTTATGCGACTATCGCGTCGGGCATACTCGTCGCACATCTGCGGACAATTATCGGGCGATTGGTCATCGACAAGGATAATCTCAATATCGCGCAATGTCTGGTTTATTACCGACGAGAGACATTTATCGAGATATTTCTCGACGTTATACACGGGGATTATTATTGAAAGTTTCTTCATATTGCCGAGCAAGAGAATATGTTATTTAAGAACAAGTAACTGCCTGCAAGTTTTTTAAAACACACGCTCTATAAACACCTGCAAGACAGTTACTTAATTTATCAATAGCGTCCCTCAACGCTAACATTTCGAGGGTTATTGGTTACTTTGCGGGCTTAACATCAATAAGCTCGACCTCGAATTTGAGCGCCTCGTTCGAGCCGATTGCAGGCGTGGGGCTCTGCTTGCCGTATGCAAGCTCGGCAGGAATCCACAGGGTAATCTTTCCGCCCTTGCCTACAAACTGCATTCCCTCGGTCCAACCCTTAATCACGCGGTTAAGAGGAAACGAAACGGGAGTATCGTTCATATAAGAATCGGGCTGATAGCGCTTGAGCATCTCCTGTGTCTCGGCGGGCTTATCGGCAAAGCGCGATGCGTCGAACACAACGCCCTTGCGTGTAGTACCCTTGTAGTGTACCGTTACTGTATCGACGGGAGCATTGGCCTTAGCTGACATATCACCCTCGGCCTCTATTCTGTAAAGCAGTCCGCTCTCGGTTTTCTTTACGCCGGGCTCCTTTTCAATCTGTGCAAGCCACTCGGCCGACTTTTTAGCATTATCGGCGGGAATAACTACATTGATATAGTTGCGCATAAAGGCGCTGCCCTGCTCGATGGTAACCTTTACGTTGGCACCCTTTGCATCGTCGTAGCCCTGAAATAACCAATGCAGATTAACGGGGAAACCACTCTTTATAAGGTCGCGTCCTGTTATAAATCCAAATATCGAAGAGATATAGGCACGCTCGTCCTCATTTGCGAACATTGTCTCGGTGTCAAAATCAAGAGGCTCGGGAGCAGTGGTGGCTGTAGTATCGTTCTTTGCAGCCTCCCACGCTTGCAGTTTCTGCATACGGGGGGCAAACACTGTCATAGCAAACTCACTAATCTGATTGGGAGCACTCTCTGTTGTAATTACCTTGTCGCCCACCTTAACCAAAGAATCGCCGAGGGCGGCAGCCTCCATTGTCTTTTTTACAAGCTCGTCGTCGAGTTTCATAGGAGCAACGTCGCGGCTCATACCGTTTGATATATTCATACCGATTACATAAGACAAGGTATCAAGCGGAGCCTTGCTGTTCTTTACAATGTCGCCATTGGCAACGATGCCGCTGCCACACGAAACTACAATAGCGGCAAAGAGTGAAAAAGCCGCCGTCAAGAAAAATTTCTTCATAACTTTTATATTTTAATTTAGAATTTATCGAAAAACGGCCGTAAAGGTAGCCATTTTTTACGAAATAAACAGCAGATAAGCATAAAATAGAGTTAAAATTGTAAAAATAAAGAGTTTAGGATAGTTAAGGGAACAAAAAAAACATTTTGTAGTTTTTTTTAGTCTAATTATTAGTAACTTTGCACCACTTTTCTATGAGCACAACAACAAGTAACTTTATTACCAAACATTTATCGTATGAAAAAACTATTTTTACTATTTATGCTCGCACTATGCACTGTGGTGGGAGCAAAAGCCGCCGTTTATAGCGGAGAAGGAAACTCGGGATTCAATTGGAGCGTTGATACCGATAAAGGGCTATTGGAATTTACCGCATCAACCTTTATCCCCGACCGCAGTGTTATTTTTAATATAGAACCTCTACCGTGGAAGCAATACAGCAAAGAGATTACCACCATAAAAATTGGCAAAGGCATAGGAAAAATTAACGACGGAGTATTCGACGGCCTTACCGGCGTCGAGGTTATTGTATTCGAGGGAATCTCACTCGGCAACATAAGTTGGATGCCTACTATCGAGAATAATGTATTTAATGACGTTGATATGAGCAACGTAACAGTCGTTGTTCCCGACAATGTACACGATTACAGTTTGAGCAATTCAAAAGACTCCGGTTTAAAAGGGGTAAAAGAGGAGAATATTATCAAGGGCGAGTACAGCAGCGGTAAATGTGGCGACAATCTCTATTGGGCACTAATCAGCAGTAGCGGCAGCGGCACCCTCACCATCACCGGCAGCGGCGCAATGTACGACTACACGCCGGGCACAGCACCGTGGTACGACAACCGCGCCGACATTCAGACAGTAGAGGTCGGCAGCGAGGCCACCACAATAGGCAACTACGCATTCGACGGCTGCACATCGCTCGCCACCGTAACACTCAACAGCAACGCAGCGATAGGCACAGGCGCAGTGCCCTCATCGGCCGCCACACACCTTATACTACAAGACAAACAGCCCCTGCTGATGAACAACAACACCTTCGGCAGCGTAAGCTACGTAC
>JAFQVS010000031.1 GCA_017407905.1 Bacteroidaceae bacterium
ATGGGTAACACTCATTGCCAACCTTTTGCTGATGGTCATGCAGAAACGCTTGACACGGAGATGGAGTTTCTCGGGATTGGCCACGATGATGAGGATAGCACTGATGTATTATGTGGATTTCTATAGCTTGTTCAATAATCCAGAGAAGGATTGGGAACAAATGCTGAATCAAGCTAAAAATCCGCCTCCAGAACCCACTCTATTTGATTAGGGGGGCTTGGATTGGAAAATCAAGTACTCGACCGCTATTATAATAGCAGTCGAGCACATTATTGTTAGGTTAAGCGGTTTTTATCGGACACCTATAATTTTTTATAAACACAATCGAACTCCTCAGCCGCTATGCGCCAGCTCCTCTTTGTCGAAAGAGGAGCGGTAAATGACGCTTTTAACAATTAACCCTCCCCCCCCCCTTTTTTTTACGGGTACTTCCTCTATAACTTCAGAGGGCGAGTTTTAGTTACAAGAATTATGCGAGCTAAAAACTGCTTTGTATAAGGCACATTAGAAAAAGTTAAAAAAACATCTCTTTGTATTACTCTTTCCCTTTCAGAAGCTCTTGCAGCTTGAACATCTCGTCGCGGTACTGCGCTGCCTCGATAAACTCCATCTTCGAGGCGGCCTCTTCCATAAGGCGACGGGTGCGCGCAATGCTTTTTTCGAGCTGCTCGCGGTTCATATATTGCACAATGGGGTCGCAGGCAATGGCGGCCGGAGCGTCGCTGTCGCTGTATAGTGGGCGGGTCGTTGGTTGTTGCTTCTCCTGTGCAAGGGCGTTGCTGATGTTTTTCTTTATCTGTGTGGGTGTTATTCCGTGTGCTTTATTGTAGGCCATCTGCTTTTCGCGGCGACGGTTGGTCTCGTCCATTGTTCGTTTCATACTGCCTGTGATTTTGTCGGCATAGAAGATGACAAGGCCGTTGACGTTGCGCGCGGCACGTCCCGCGGTCTGTGTCAGTGAGCGGTCGCTGCGCAGGAAGCCCTCTTTGTCGGCGTCGAGTATGGCCACAAGAGATACCTCGGGAAGGTCGAGGCCCTCGCGCAGAAGATTGACGCCTATTAGTACGTCGTAGAGGCCCTCGCGCAGGTCGGTCATTATCTGTATGCGTTCGAGGGTGTCAACGTCGCTGTGTATGTAGTTGCATCGTATGCCGTTCTTTTGCAGATACTCGGTGAGCTCCTCGGCCATACGCTTGGTGAGGGTGGTTACAAGCACACGTTCGTCGCGCTCGCACCGTTGCTGTATCTCTTCCATAAGGTCGTCAACCTGATTGCCCGAGGGACGCACCTCGATTATCGGGTCGAGGAGGCCTGTGGGACGAATAACTTGTTCGACGATAATGCCCTCGCTCTCTTGCAGCTCGTAGTCGTTGGGGGTGGCGCTGACGTATATCACCTGATGGGTGAGCTCTTGAAACTCCTCGAATTTGAGCGGGCGGTTGTCGAAGGATGCGGGCAGGCGGAAGCCAAACTCGACAAGATTGCTCTTGCGGGCGCGGTCGCCGCCGTACATTGCGTGTATCTGAGGCACGCTCACGTGGCTCTCGTCGATGATGAGCAGAAAATCGTCGGGGAAAAAGTCGAGCAGGCAGTAGGGGCGTGTGCCCGGCTCGCGTCCGTCGAAGTAGCGCGAGTAATTCTCGATGCCCGAGCAGTGGCCAAGCTCGCGCAACATCTCGGTGTCGTATGTTACACGCTCGTGCAGACGCTTGGCCTCGAAGGGCTTGCCAATCTCTTTGAAATAATCGACACGCTCGGCAAGGTCTTTCTCAATCTGAGCAATGGCGCGCATCGTGCTCTCTTTTGTGGTCATAAAGAGGTTAGCGGGGTATATTTTATACTCGCTAAGCTCTACGATGCGTGCGCCTGTGTCGGGGTCAATCTCCTCGATGCACTCAATCTCGTCGTCCCAAAAGGTGATGCGCAGCACGTGGTCGCTGTATGCGAGGCTGACATCGACCGTGTCGCCCTTTACGCGGAAATTGCCGCGCCCCAGCTCAAGGTCGTTGCGCACGTAGAGGCTGCTCACAAGATTGCGCAGCAGTACGTTGCGGTCGAGCAACATTCCGCATTTAATTTCTATTACATTCTTGTAAAAATCGGATGGGTTGCCCATTCCATAAATGCACGATACAGAAGATATTACAACAACGTCCTTGCGCCCCGACAGCAGTGCCGACGTTGCCGAGAGGCGCAGCTTGTCAATCTCGTCGTTTATGGCAAGGTCTTTCTCGATATATGTGTCGGTCGAGGGGATATAAGCCTCGGGCTGATAGTAGTCGTAGTAGGATACGTAGTACTCGACGGCGTTGTTGGGGAAGAAGCCTTTAAACTCGTTGTACAGCTGTGCGGCGAGTGTCTTATTGTGGCTCAGAATGAGGGTGGGGCGGTTAATCTCTTTGATGACGTTTGCCATTGTAAAGGTCTTTCCCGAGCCCGTTACGCCCAACAGTGTCTGTGCACGGGTGCCGTTTTTTACTCCCTCGACAAGCTGTGCGATGGCCTCGGGCTGGTCGCCCATTGGCTTATAGTCTGATATTAGCTCGAATTTCATACTTTTTTGTGCATTTTGGAAAATCTTGCTAAGATAGTATGTTTTTCTTATTTGTGAAATATTATCTGTTTTAATGTTTAATAAGGAACAATAAAATATCTCGGCCAAAAGTGTAAAAAGCACATTTTTTTTTGAGATTTTTTAGATGGCAGCAATAGAAACTAACAATATAATACGAAAATAATAGGTAAATTTCGCTGTAATTTTGCTGCCGATAAAACGAATAAATAGTCTTTTACATTTATGGAAGGGTTTATTACTTTTTTTGATAATTTGTTCTTTGGAACGAGTGTGGCACATTCTATGATAATTTTGGCTCTTGCCGTTGGCGTAGGGGTGTATCTTGGTAGAATAAGAATTGCCGGAGTCTCTTTTGGAGTTACGTGGGTGCTGTTCGTTGGTATCATATTGTCGCATTTTGGAATGACGCTCGATGGTACACTGCTTAATTTTGTGAAAGAGTTTGGACTGATACTCTTTGTTTTCTCAATAGGATTACAGGTGGGGCCGAGCTTTTTCTCGTGTTTCAAGGCCGGAGGAGTGAAGCTGAATTTTGTTGCCTGCATTATAGTGTTATTTGATGTTCTTATGGCATTGACGATAATTTTTTTAACGGGCGAGGGGGTCGATACTGTAACGGGAATAATGTCGGGTGCGGTTACTAATACTCCGAGTATGGGGGCTGCTGTTGCCGCATATAAGGATATGAACGGGGTCGATAGCTCTAATATAGTATTGGGCTACAGTGTGGCCTATCCGCTTGGAGTTATAGGGTGCATTCTGTCGATGCTTGTAATAAAAGGCTTGTACCGCCACAATATTGCAGCCGGGGGCATACAGAGTGATAATGTAAATATTAAGCGCTTTTCGTTGCAGGTTACCAACTGCAACGTTGCGGGGGTACGTCTCGAAGAGATTCGCAAGAGGAACAATCTTAATTTCGTTGTGTCGAGGATAATGCACTGTGCTACGGGCTACTGTGAGGCCGCAAACAGCGCGAGCCTGTTGAATATTGGCGATAGGATTATGGTTGTTGCGAATGCTGACGTCGAGGATAGGCTGACAGAGCTTATAGGGTGCAGGGTCGGTACCGATTGGCTTGGCGACGATGAGCAACTTATTTCGCGCAAGATAATAATCACTAATCCGAAACTCAACGGAACGAAACTCAGTAAACTGAATATGAGGCATCAATTTGGGGTTAATGTAACGCGTGTCCATCGTGCAGGAATAGACCTTGCTCCTACTGCCTCGTTCCACCTTCAGATGGGTGATACTGTTACTGTTGTTGGTAAGGAGGCGTCGGTGGGTGATGTCAAAAAGATGCTCGGCAATGAACGTAAATATCTCGACCATCCTAATCTTATTCCAATTTTTATAGGTATTGCCGTGGGTTGTATATTGGGCAGTGTTCCTCTTACGGGGACGCTTATTGCCACTCCATTGAAATTGGGATTGGCGGGCGGCCCGCTTATTGTGGCTATTCTTGTATGTTATTTTGGGCCCAAAATAGGGGTTGTAACATATACCACCACAAGCGCCAATCTTATGATAAGGGAGATTGGAATAACGCTGTTTCTCGCTTGTGTGGGATTGTCGGCCGGGAGTGGCTTTTTTGATAGTGTCGTAAATAAAGGGGGATATATGTGGATACTCTACGGCGCGCTTATTACCATTGTCCCAATACTTGTCGCGGGTCTTATGGGGCGTTATCTGCTTACAGTAAAATACGGTACTCTTATGGGTGTTATTGCAGGTGCGTGTACCAATCCTCCGGCTCTTGCTTTTGCCAATGAAATATCATCCGACGGTGATGCGGCCGTGGGTTATGTGGCGGTGTATCCTTTGGCGATGTTCCTCAGGATACTTATTGGGCAGATGATGATTCTTTTGCTTTGTTGATGTTGTCATTGTGTTTATATCACCCGCCGAGCTACCCTTTGCTGATGACCTCGGCGGGATTCTCGCTGAGTGCTTTCCAAGAGCTTGCCGCCACGATGGCAAATGTGAGCAGTGCCACCATAATAAACGTGGCAATGAAAATAGACGCTGTGATGCTTTCACTCGTAGAGCCGTCGGCAACTATTATGGCTATTGAAATGGGCAAGGCCGGAATGTAGCCGATGGTTAGGATTTTGAAATATCGCTGTGTGAGCTGTCGCAGAATATTTCCGCGTGTGGCACCGTTGACGCGGCGGATGGCAATCTCTTTGCGTCGGTGCTGCGTCTCGAAAAAGACCATCCCGAATACTCCCAACAAGGCAACCGCAACAGCCACCAACGCAAATATCGCATAAGTGTAGGCCGAAACGATTATCCCCTCGTGCGCTGTTCGGAAAATGTCGTCGAAACTTTCTATTCGTGCTCTTTTTTGCTTGGGGTCGAAATCTTGTCGCAGTTTTTCGATGTGCGGCGCAACGTCCGAGAGGGTGTAACCGTCGGCGAGCCTGAAATATACGCCCGACAGATTATCGGCCTTTCTATAATGCAAAATAGGGGGTTCGGTGATATGTGATAAGGGGTGATTGACAAAGTCGCGGCACACGCCAATGACCTCGCTGTAAGTGCTGTTGTTATGCGAGAGGCGGTCGCCTATTTGTATGCCGAATTTTTCCTTTACGCTTTGGGATATAATGATTTTATCGCCATCCTCGCTCTCGTTAAAGGCGCGCCCCTCGATAATCTCAATCCCCATAAATTGTGTGTAATTATGTGCCACCGATTGGTAGTTGAGGGTTATCCTCTTGTCGAGGTTCATTGAGTGAATCTCGGTAGGGTAGTAGTCTATCAGCGGTCGGGCCCAATTAAAGGTTACGTCGGCCACGGCATCGCATTTTTTGAGCGCTGCGGCATACTCGTCCATTTGGTGCGTGTATATGCTGAAACTGTACATATAAAAATCCTTGTCGAATCCTAAGGCTCGGCCCTTTAACGAGATAAAATGGCTGTATTGTGCAAGGGCAAGGATGATGAAGAGGAAAGAGACTACATACTGCAATCCCAAAAGGGTGTTGCGGATGATGCGTCCCGAGGTTCCCGCAGCGAAGCTCCCCTTGAGCACGAATGCCGGCGGAAAAGAGGTAACGTACCACGCGGGGTAGGCGGCTGTAGCTATGGCTGCACCTATTGATATTGCCGCAAGCACGGTGTACGTGTGTATCTTGTCGGCAGTGGTGAGGCTGTTGACGAGTGTCTCCTGCGGCAGTGTCTGTATAAGCAGCAGCGACAGTGCAAGCGCCACCGAGACAAGCAGCACACTCTCGAAAATCAGCTCGATGGCAATGGACGAGCGCCGGGCGCCCATCACCTTGCAGATGTTTACGTTGCGTATGCGCCGCGGAATAAGTGCGACGAAAAAGTTGAAATAGTTGATAAAGGCTATTGACAAAAGGGTTATTGCAATGGCCCAGAAAGACCAAAAATAGCCGCTCTGCGCCGGCTTTGTGAAGCCTGCGTAAGCGTCGAGGTCGTGCGTCTCTTTGGTGCGGTCGAGGCGAACGAGGCGTAGATGCTCGTGTATGTTCGCACTGCACACCTTTTTATACTCGTCGCCATCCATTTTTGCTATTATGGCGGCTGCACCCGCAAGAAAAAGGTGATGGTCGTCGGCGTTGCGCAGTTTTATGTATAGGTTGCCGTTGCTCTCGCTTCGGGAGGCAATATTGGCAATCTGCGGGCCGCAAATAAGTCTATTGACGTCAAAATCGCTGTTGTCGGGAAAATCCTCGAATATAGCCTCTACCGTGCAGTTTTTACCGCGTATTATGGCATCGTCGCCCGGCTCGATATTCATCTTTTTGGCATAGCTTCGGGCTATTGCAATTGAGTTGCCGTTTATTATTTTATCGCGGCTGCCTGCAACAAAATTCACACTCAGAGTGCTCAGATTCTCCTCTGTTGCGGTTATTGCGAAGAGACCGCCCGATGCCTCCTCGTTGCCCGGAAACTCGATGGGGGTGAATGAGCCGCGTCGGTCGAAAATTAAACAGCTCTCGACGTGGGGCGAGCCTGCCTTCAGCCTCTCTTGCAGCTCCTTTTTTAGAAACGCCGTCCACGTGTCGCTCCCTATTCGGCTATCGACGCGGTAGATGCGTTCATAATCCTTTATCCCTCGGTTCCAATGTTCAAGGAAATAGTATTGCGACAATATAAAATATGTTATTGTGAGGGCAATGGCGAGCCCCGAGACATTGAGCGCAGCCGAGAGCCTCTGTTGACGAATTGAGGAGAGTATGTTCTTCAGCATAATTCTTTTCTTAATTTTTCTTAGTATAAAGGTAGTGCGAAATGTAAACTCGCTGCAAGGAAAAAGACGAAAATCGCACTTTTTTGGCCAAAAGTGTGCAAAAATTGCACACTTTTTAAAATCCTTCCGTCGAGGCGTCGAGGCAAATTGTCGAGGCAAATTGTCTCTTGTAACGGTAAAAAGTTAATTATTGCTTTATTATTTGCTTGTTTTTCTTTACCTTCGCGCAAATGCGCGAGCACGATGGCGAACGCTAACTGAAAATTGGTTAAATTTAAAATATTAGGATTATGAGAAAAACTTTTTTTGGCAGCCGCGGGTGGCTACCCTGCCTTGCGTTGCTGCTTCTTGGGGCACTGTCCGCATCGGCACAGAACGAACGGGCCGACGGCAATGATTATCCCATCAATTTCGGCGAGAATCAGAATTACACTCACTCGTCGCGCAGGCTTAATTCCGTCTCACTCATCGGCTCAAAGGATGGCGACAGGACAATTGCTCTGCCCACTCCTTTGAAGGTCTATTCGCGTGTCGAGGTACCCACTTTCAGCGCACGCGCGGGTGAGTGGCTCACCGCAAAATTCGGATTTTCTGGCGATTGGATGCACGGTTATGTGTATATCGACCGCGGACAGGATGGCAACTTCGAGGCTACTCTTGGCGAGGATGGCTCAATTCCCGCGGGCAGCGACATTATGGCATTCTCGTATGCCGAGCCCGAGCTTGGTTCGGGCGAGGGGTATAATAGTACGGGAAAGAGAGTAGAGAATGCAAACGTGCTTAATCCTCCCACCTTTAAATTGCCATCCGACCTTAAAAATGGATTCTATCGTATGCGCTACAAGGTCGATTGGGCCTCTATCGACCCTGCCGGACGCCCCGAGGATGGCAATGGTATTATCAAGAACGGCGGTGCAATATGCGACGTTCGCCTGAACATACACGGTAATTATTGTACAGTAAATGCCGAGGCGCTAAATGGTACTGTGTCGGCCGCCGATGGTTCGGCACTCAGCGGCTATAATCATAAATTCGGCGAGCCTTTGACAATAAAAATAGAGCCCGCCGCGGGATATATGCTCAATGTGCTGCGCGTGCGCCACGGACACAATCTCGACGGCGAGGAGTTTATTCACGGCGTTGCACAGTACAGCGACGAGATTATCCCCGGATATATGATAAGCGGCACCGAGTACGAGATTCCGGCCGAATATGTTGACGGCGATGTAAAAATAGAGTGCGAATTTGCGCAGTCGAGCGCGCCCGCCGAGGGGCTTTATTCTCTCTCGTTCGACAAAAATGCCGAGGCGTCGTCGCCCTACGAGGGCAAGATAACAATTGCCGCCGGAACAAAAAAACGCACCGTATCGGTCGAGGGTAGCAAAATATATACCCCTCTGATTGCCTCTCACAATACTTTTGCAAATTCACGCACATTTAATATCACCGTCGAGGACAACCGCGAGGCGCTCGACTATTATCTGTATATTGACCTTAACAACGACGGAAAATTCGCAGCGATGATTGACGACAGTGGTCGTCCCCTGCTATCGAGCGAGCTTGTGGCCTTTACGCGATACAACGGAAAGGACAGCAACGGCAACGAGGCTGCGGCAAGCAAGAGCCTCTCGTTCGAGATTCCCGAGGTGCTGCCCGACGGCGTCTATCGTCTGCGCCTAAAGGCCGACGTAAATAACATTGCCCCCGAGGGTAGTGCCGATATTCAGGCTGCCGATGGCGCTGTTGTAGATGTTCTTCTGAATATCGTAAGCGGCGAAAAGTCGTTGCGCCTCTTCTCGACCAATGGAAATATTTACGGCCCGAGCAACAAGGCTCTTCCCACAAAAGTAACCCCGCTCACACGATACAATATTGCAGGAACACCCGTGCAGAAAGGCTATCAGCCCGTGAACGTCAGAGTGAAGCACGGACACAATCTGAGCGGCCCGCAGTATGTGAACGGGAATATTCAGTGGAGCGAGTATGCCCCCTCGTCGCATCGCTTTGTGCTCTCGGCCGACAGTGTCAATGGCGACGTCGAGATTTACATTGACTACGAGCGCACCGCCTCGGCCGACTACTATCTTGTCTTCAGCGACGAGTTTAACGCACCCGACGGCACCGAGCCCGCGGCCTCTAAATGGATGCGCTGTCAGCGTCAGGGGGCAACGTGGAACCGTTGGCTCAGCGACCATAAGGACGTTGTCTATCAGCAGGGAGGCGACCTTGTTACGCGCGCAATTCCCAACCCCGACACCTCGGTCGATAATGTGCCGATGATTACCGGTGGAATAAAGAGCCACAATCGCTTTGGCTTTACATACGGATACATAGAGGCGCGTATCTTCTCGAATCCGTGGACGGGTAACTTCCCCGCCTTCTGGATGATGCCCGAGAATCAGAGTGCGGGATGGCCCGACTGTGGCGAGATTGATATTTGGGAGGCTATTGATGCTCAGAATCGCTCTTGGCACACCGTGCACTCTAATTGGACATACGACCTCGGACAGAAGAACAACCCGCAGTCGAGCTTTAATGTTGAGGTTGACCTCAGCTGCTACCACACATACGGCCTTGAGTGGGACGAGACGTCGCTCGTGTGGTACGTCGATGGAAAAGAGGTTGGGCGATACGAAAAATCGACCAACGCCTCGGCTCTCTCGCAGGGACAGTGGCCCTTTGACAAACACTTCCACATTATCCTCAATCAGAGTGTGGGTAACGGCTCGTGGGCCGCAAATGCCGACGTCTCGCACACGTACGAGACGCGCTTCGATTGGGTACGTGTGTACCAAAAGAAGGGTATGAAGAATACCCTCGGCACGGTGGATGTAGAGGAGGTGTCGGTGGATAAGGGTGCCGACGTTGATGTTGTCGAGGGTGGCGTGCGTGTATGCTCAGAGCGCCCCTCGCAGGTGAATATTGCCGAGCTCTCGGGTCGTGTGCTCTTCGACGGCATTGTCGATGGGGCAAAGGTTTTTAGCCTCGATGGCGGCTTTTACATAGTAAACGGTGTAAAGGTTTTTGTAAAGTAAGGTATTACAAAATATTGGGCATTGTGCAGGATTTTTCTATAAAAATCCTGCACAATGTTTTTTGTGGATTAAGGAATGCGCTTTCGATGAGTTTTTTTGGCTATACGGTTTTTATCGGATGCGAATAATCTGCCTCAGTAGAAATTTATTGTGAACAAGAATCAATAATCTATTTTTCACCATCAAGAACAGCAGCATATAGTACGTACAAAAGGTAACTTTTAATTTATTGCACCATAAAAAAGAAATTCAATGTAGGTACGATTGTTTTAAGGAAAAAGTGCGAGGTATGTTTAACCGCCGGGCGTTGACAATGCTTGCTATTCGCATCCCGCGCGCTGCAAGCTGCGCCTGCACTTTCGCGCGACTATTGCTGCAAGCATTGTCGATTATAATTCCGCAGCACCCTTAAAACAATCGTAAACC
>JAFQVS010000032.1 GCA_017407905.1 Bacteroidaceae bacterium
GATTTTCAGATAGCGCGTGCCATCGGGGAAGATGATGTGGAGCAAGGCGCATTAAAAGTTCGTGCGCATAGAAAGGCGTTGGGTATTCTTCCCGTAGTGAAACAAATTGACACTCTTGCCGCAGAGTATCCTGCACAAACAAACTATCTTTACCTCACTTACGCAGGAACGGAAGATGACGTTGAGTATGCAGACGATAAGCGTTCGGTTATTGTTCTCGGCTCGGGAGCCTATCGCATAGGGTCGTCAGTCGAATTTGATTGGTGCGGCGTTCAGGCTCTTAACACCATCCGCCGCGAGGGTTATCGCAGCGTGATGATTAACTATAACCCCGAAACTGTATCAACCGATTATGACATCTGCGACAGGCTCTATTTTGATGAGCTTACTTTTGAGCGGGTGATGGATATTATAGAGAAAGAGAATCCGCACGGAGTGATTGTCTCGACAGGAGGACAAATACCCAACAATCTCGCATTGCGATTGGATAATCAGGGAGTACATATTCTTGGAACAAGCGCGGCATCTATTGATAATGCAGAAGATAGAGATAAATTCTCGGCAATGCTCGACAGAATAGGAGTTGACCAGCCCGAGTGGAAGGCTTTAAGCTCAATGGAGGATATTGCTACGTTTATTGACAAAGTGGGTTTCCCTGTACTTGTACGCCCGTCGTATGTACTTTCGGGTGCGGCGATGAATGTCTGTTCAAATAATGATGAGCTGAATCGCTTTCTGAAATTGGCCGCCAATGTCTCGCAGAAGCATCCTGTTGTAGTGAGCCGTTTCATAGAACACGCCAAAGAGATTGAATTGGATGCAGTGGCACAGAATGGCGAGATTATCGCCTACGCAATAAGCGAGCATATCGAATTTGCGGGTGTTCATTCGGGTGATGCCACTATTCAGTTTCCGCCGCAGAAAACCTATATAGAGACCATACGAAGAATAAAACGTATATCGCGCAAGATTGCTAAGGAACTCGCTATTTCGGGCCCATTCAACATTCAATACCTGGCACGAAATAACGATATAAAGGTTATAGAGTGTAATCTGAGAGCTTCCCGTTCTTTTCCCTTTGTCAGCAAAGTGCTTAAGCTGAATTTTATTGAGCTGGCAACTCGAATTATGTTAGGGATTAAAGTCGAGAAGCCGGCAAAAAGTCTCTTCGATTTGGATTATGTAGGTATCAAGGCCAGCCAATTCTCGTTCAACCGTCTGCAAAATGCCGACCCAGTATTGGGCGTTGATATGGCCTCAACGGGTGAAGTCGGTTGTCTGGGCGAGGATACGCAGTGTGCCATCCTGAAGGCGATGTTGTCGGTCGGTTATCGCATCCCTCAAAAGAACATTCTCTTATCGACGGGTGATGCCAAGCAGAAGGCAGATATGCTCTCTGCGGCACGGCTACTCCAACAGAAGGGTTACTCGCTTTTTGCCACAGGCGGAACTTCTTGTTATTTGTCGGAAAATGGTATCGACAACACGTTGGTCTATTGGCCTGATGAGAAGCGAGAGCCGCAAGCCTTGGGACTGCTTCATCGCAAAGAGATAGATATGGTGGTGAATATCCCTAAGGACCTGACTGTCGGCGAATTGGATAATGGCTACCGAATACGGCGTGCAGCGGTTGATTTGAACATACCACTTCTTACCAATGCCCGCCTCGCAAGTGCCTTCATTGGTGCATTCTGTAATATATCAATAGATGAGCTTGCAATTAAAAGCTGGGCAGAATACGGAAACGATAACAATATTTGATATGACACAGCAAAAGATTATAATTCTTGATTTCGGCTCACAGACGACACAACTTATTGGTCGCCGACTGCGCGAGCTTGACACATTCTGCGAGATTGTGCCCTATAATAAATTCCCTTATGAGGATGATGGCATAATAGGAGTAATACTTTCCGGCTCGCCTTACAGCGTTTATGCACCGAATGCCTTCAAGGTGGATTTATCCAATATACGGGGTCGCTACCCCATATTGGGTATATGTTATGGTGCTCAATTTATGGCACAGCTTTATGGAGGAAGAGTGGCACCTGCCGTTGCTCGTGAATATGGTCGTGCAAGATTGCAGGATTTTGAACGGGAGAATCCACTTTTCCGAGGCTTTAATGAAGGCTCACAAGTGTGGATGAGCCACGGAGACACCATCACGGCATTACCCGACGAGTTTCGTGTCATTGCCTCGACCGACAAGGTAAAATATGCTGCTTATCAAGCCGAAGATGGGACATTGTGGGGGGTACAATTTCATCCCGAGGCTTTTCATTCAGAGCAAGGCACATTATTGCTAAAGAATTTCGTGGTTGATATATGTGGCAGCCGTCAAGATTGGAGTGCAGCCTCTTTTGTTGAATCGTCCGTAGAGGCATTGAAAGCTCAACTCCGCGACGACCGCGTGATACTCGGTCTCTCGGGAGGTGTTGACTCGTCGGTCGCCGCTGTTCTGCTAAATAAAGCGATAGGCAACAAACTAACCTGCATATTCGTAAATCACGGCCTGCTTCGCAAGGGTGAATATGAGCGTGTGATGCGTGATTACGAGTGTCTGGGACTGAATGTGGTTGGAGTTGATGCCGGCCAGAGGTTCTTTTCGGCATTAAAGGGAATCGGCTCTCCCGAGGAGAAACGAAAAGTCATAGGTGCAAAATTCATTGAAGTATTCGAGGACGAGGCTCGCAAAATTCAGGGCGCGCAATGGTTGGCGCAAGGCACAATTTATCCCGATTGCATCGAAAGTATGAATATAACAGGGAAAGTAATAAAAAGCCATCACAATGTGGGAGGATTACCCGAGAAGATGCAGCTGAAACTTTGCGAACCTCTGCGCCTGCTATTCAAGGACGAGGTACGGCGTGTTGGTCGTCAACTTAATATGCCCGAACATTTGATAACCCGCCACCCTTTCCCCGGACCGGGATTGGCTGTCCGTGTATTAGGAGAGGTTACTCGCGAAAAAATCCATATTTTACAAGAGGCTGATGATATTTTTATATCTGCTCTGCGCCATTGGAAATGTTTTAGTGGAAAATCACTATATGACGAAGTATGGCAGGCGGGAGTTATACTTCTGCCCGTGCAAAGTGTAGGTGTGATGGGAGATGAACGTACATACGAGCAGGCCGTTGCGCTTCGTGCCGTAACAAGCACCGATGCAATGTCGGCCGATTGGGCGCAACTGCCTTATGAGTTTCTTGCAAAAGTGAGCAACGAGATAATAAATAATGTTAAAGGTATCAACAGAGTATGTTACGACATCTCATCAAAGCCACCGGCAACGATTGAGTGGGAGTAACTAAGATTATAAAAAACATATAAATAAAAAAACACAATGAATCAACCAAAATATATATTCATAACAGGAGGCGTAGTTAGTTCCCTCGGCAAAGGAATCATTGCAGCCTCAATCGGTAGATTGCTGTTGGCCCGTGGTTATAAAATCACGATTCAAAAATTCGACCCATACATCAACATTGATCCGGGTACGCTCAATCCGTACGAACACGGCGAGTGTTATGTTACAACCGACGGCTGTGAGACTGACTTAGATTTAGGGCATTATGAACGCTTTACCGATATTCGGACAACGTCGGCTAATAATGTTACAACAGGCAAGATTTATAAAACTGTGATTGAGCGCGAACGCAAAGGCGAATATCTTGGTCGAACAGTGCAGGTTGTTCCACATATCACGGACGAGATAAAAAGAAGAATGCTTCAGCTTGGAGCAGTTGGAGATTACGATTTTATCATAACCGAAATAGGAGGTACAGTTGGAGACATTGAGGGACTTCCATTTTTAGAGGCTATACGACAGCTTAAATGGGAGCTTGGGGAGAATGCCGTGTGTGTTCATCTGACTTATGTTCCTTATATAGCTGCGGCGGGTGAATTGAAAAGTAAGCCGACACAACATTCTGTAAGAGAATTACAGGGTCTCGGACTACAGCCCGATGTACTTGTGTTGAGAAGCGACCGCGAGCTTGGACGAGGGGTACTTGACAAGGTTGGACATTTCTGCAATGTCGAGAAGGATTGTGTGGTTCAGAGCATTGACCTGCCTACCATTTATGAGGTGCCCATCAAAATGGCAGAACAGAATCTGGATGCGGTGATTCTTCGTAAATTTGGTATAGTGTGTGATACGGAACCTAATTTAGGCGAGTGGAAGAATTTTATCTGCCGCCGAGAACAGGCAAGCAAAGAAATAAGCATTGCTCTTGTTGGGAAATATGATTTGCAGGATGCTTATAAATCTATTTTAGAGTGTTTGTCGCAGGCCGCAACCTACAACGACCGAAAGATAAAGACACACTTTATTCAAAGTGAAAATCTTACCCGCAGCAATATTGAAGATTATCTTTCCACAATGGATGGTGTGGTGATATGTCCGGGATTCGGACAACGCGGAACAGAGGGAAAGATTATTGCTGCCGAATATTGCCGCACACGCGACATCCCAACATTGGGTATCTGTCTTGGTATGCAGATGATGGTCATTGAATTTGCTCGTAATGTGCTGGGCCTGAATAATGCCAACTCACGTGAGATGAATCCCTCGACACCCTACAATGTAATAGATTTGATGGAGGAGCAGAAGAGTATCACTCAAATGGGTGGCACGATGAGATTGGGGGCCTACTCTTGTGTGTTGTCAATTGGGTCAAAAGCTTATGAGGCATACTGTAAAACCAATATTCAAGAGCGGCATCGCCATCGTTATGAATTTAGCAGCCCGTATCGACAACAATTCGAAGAGGCCGGAATGTTGTGTACGGGTATAAATCCCGAAAGTGGTTTAGTAGAGATTGTTGAAATACCTGCCTGTCATTGGTACGTGGGGGTTCAATTCCATCCTGAATACACGGGAACGGTTCTTAATCCTAATCCTCTGTTTATGGCTTTTGTCAAAAATGTAATATCTAAACAAGAATAATTATATGTAAAATTATAGGTTACATAGGGAATAAAAGTGCTGTTGCTCCGAGGAAGGTTGTTTTTAAGTAAAATACCTCAAAAAAATAGAGAATCGCATTAGGTGGCGAAGTAAATATAATACATTGCCTTTAGGTTTAATAGACAAATGACTTTTAACAGCGTTCTCAGGTGCTGTTAAAAGTCATTTGACGGCAGAATTCATTTCCGAACACATTTAACCAACCGCTAAATGGGGTGCTGTTAAAAGTCATTTGACGGCAGGATTCATTGTGCCATATTATAGCGCCATAAGCGAGTCTATGCAATTGTAGAAAGCAGGCGACTCGCCGAGGATGGTCTTTATTATGCGCCCCTCGCCGTCGAGAATAATTTTTGTGGGATAGCCCTTGATGGCATACTTTTCGGAAAGATTATTCTCTTCGGTGCCGTTTATGAGGTTAGTCCACGGAAGCTCGTTCGCTGCTACGCTTTTTTTCCAAGCCTCCTCGGTGTCGCCGCAGGCAATGCCTACAACTTCGAGGCGATTGCTGTATTTTTGATACATTTTTTTCATTTCGGGAATACCTTTTATGCACCATCCGCACCACGTGCTCCAAAAGTCGAGAACAACATATTTTCCACGCAGCGAGGAGAGTGTAACATCCTCGCCTCCGATACTTCTCAGTGTAAAATCGGGGGCAGTCATTCCATCGGCCACTAATTTAAGGGCCTCTTTGTGCTTTTGTATTTTATCGTATCGCTCGACAATATTATTGTAATACGATGCAAATATTCCACGGCGCACACGCTCGCTAAGCGCCTGCAAAGCATCGTAATCCTTCTCAATGTCGGCGTAGTGATAAAAGGCATACAGCGCAACGTCCGAGTCGGCATTATCGGCAATAAAGCTCTTAACTATCTGTGAGATGTTCTCCTCGCAGGCTGCTGCCACGGCCGCCAGAGAGTCGCGCCGAGCCTCGGGGCACTGCTTATCGTACGCAGCGACTGTTGCCGCAAAAGCCTCGCCGCGCAGAGGCTTTATTTGTGCCTCAATGGCTGCAAGCTCTTTATAGAATGGAGTATCTCCGCTTATTGTGTAATTCTTAAAATCGCCCTCTACCTTTATGGCTGCCCCGGGAAACACCGGCAGATAAATGCCGTGCATACTCATCGCCTCCATAGTACCATCGGGAAAATGGCGCGGCAATTTATATATGCTGTATATTGCAGGCTCACACTCGGCGGTGGGGATAAAAAGCCGACCGCGAGGAATTGCAAAAGTGTCGGATGGGATTTTTCGCGCATTATCTGCCAAATTTTCATACATAATTTTTACAGAATCCTCGGCATCGAGGCCTGTAAGCGCAAGGGTTACTCCCCTCTGCTGCGTACAGCCAACAAAAAATGCGGCAACAACCGCACCAATAAAAAAGTGTTTTATAATTTTTTTTGTGCCATAAAGTTATACATTAAATTACAGAATACAATAATTACGAGGTTCTTTTTTCTTTTTAACAAAGATTGATACTTTTATTAAGGAGAAAATTGTATTATTGCAAAAAGGTTCGACGGGTGCAAATAAAAATTTTGTTTCTTACATCCGCGCACCAACGTTTAACACAATAATATTTTTTTACAACCAATCAGACTTATGAAAAAACTTACTATCTTCTATCAAGAGCATTGTCCCTTCTGTAAATGGGCATTCAAATTCATCGACGAGCTTAAAGACGAGAATCCCGAATATTGCAAAATACTCATCAAGACAATCGAAGAGACGCAGCAGCCCGAGGTAGCCGACACGTTCGACTACTATTATGTACCAACATTCTATATTGACGACAAGAAGATGCACGAGGGCGGAATAAAAAAAGAGGAGCTTCGCGAGATACTCGACTATGCAATAAAATAATTTTACAAACTAACATCGCATCACTCTTTTGGGCGTATAATAGTCAATTGAGCTCAAAAGAGAATATATCCGAAATTTACAGAGCAGATGAGCGAAAAACGCTCGTTTGCTTGGCTTTTCGGTGGGATTGTGTTATCTTCGCACGATAATATATAAAATTACAGAGGTATAAACTCAAAAAAACAGAATAAAATGAGCGACCAACGTTATATGATGCGTGGAGTTTCGGCATCAAAAGAGGATGTACACAACGCAATAAAGAACATAGATAAAGGATTGTATCCTAATGCTTTCTGCAAGATAATCCCCGACATTTTGGGCGGCGACCCCGAATATTGCAACATTATGCACGCCGACGGCGCAGGCACAAAATCGTCTCTTGCCTATCTTTATTGGAAAGAGACGGGCGACCTCTCGGTGTGGAAAGGAATTGCACAAGATGCACTCATTATGAACATCGACGACCTTTTGTGCGTGGGTGCAACCGACAACATTCTTGTATCATCGACCATAGGACGTAACAAGTTGCTTGTTCCCGGCGAGGTAATTTCGGCAATAATAAACGGCACCGACGAGCTTTTGGCCGAATTGCGTGCGATGGGCGTTGGCGTCTATGCAACGGGCGGCGAGACGGCTGACGTTGGCGACCTTGTACGCACCATCATCGTCGATAGCACGGTAACCTGCCGTATGAAACGCAGCGACGTAATTGACAATGCAAACATCGCAGCCGGCGACGTAATTGTGGGCCTTGCATCATACGGGCAGGCAACATACGAGAAAGAGTACAACGGCGGAATGGGCAGCAACGGACTGACCTCGGCGCGCCACGATGTATTCGGCAAATATCTTGCACAGAAGTACCCCGAGAGCTTCGACGGCGGCGTCCCCGAGGAGTTAATCTACTCGGGCGGGCTCAAGCTCACCGACAAGGTCGAGGGTTCGCCTCTTGATGCAGGAAAATTAGTCCTCTCGCCCACCCGCACCTACGCCCCCATCGTAAAAAAACTGCTCGACGCACTGCGTCCCGAGATTCACGGAATGGTACACTGCTCGGGCGGTGCACAGACAAAAGTGATGCACTTTGTCAATAACAAACGAGTAATAAAAGACAACCTCTTCCCCATTCCACCGCTCTTTAAGACCATCAAAGAGCAGAGCGGAACCGATTGGGCCGAGATGTACAAAGTATTTAATATGGGCCACCGCCTCGAAGTTTACACAGCGCCCGACAAGGCCAATGAGGTAATTGAGATTAGCAAGAGCTTCGGCGTCGAGGCACAGATTGTAGGCCGTGTCGAGGAGTGCGACCACAACGAGCTTATCATCCGCAGCGAGTATGGCGAGTTTATCTACTAATTTCGATTTTATTTGACAAGAAATGAAAAAGATACTTTTTTTCCTTTGCTGCTGCCTCTGCATCTGCGCATTTGTATATATGTGCTACAAAGCGTGGTTAGGGATAGACGCCGGACGATACACGATAGACCTATTCGTACAACTACTCTCGACAGTAGGCTGGGGATACATCACATACGGAGTTGTTACCCGCGAATTTGCGTGGGCCGAGAAACTATGTAAATAACCACTATGGCCGACAGCAACAACATACTAAGCAAGCTCAGCGACCTTGAGGCACGTTTCCAAGAGGTAGCCCTATTGATTACCGACCCCGCCGTGGTGGCCGATATGAAGCGCTACGTAAAACTAAACAAAGAGTATCGCGAGCTTGAGCTGATAATGAACGCCCGCGAGCGCTATATTTCGCTGTTGCAATCGCAAAGCGAGGCAAAAGACCTTCTTGCCAACGAGAGCGACAGCGAGCTGCGCGAAATGGCCCGCGAAGAGATAGACCACTGCTCCACCGCAATCCCCGCAATAGAAGAGGAGATTAAGCTACTGCTCATCCCAAGCGACCCGCAGGACGACCGCAACGCCATCCTCGAAATTCGTGGCGGCACCGGCGGCGACGAGGCCGCAATCTTTGCAGGCGACCTTTACCGTATGTACACAAAATATTGCGAGAGCAAAGGCTGGCGTATGGAAGTATCGAGCTTTACCGAAGGAACATCGGGCGGCTACAAAGAGATAATCTGCACCGTATCGGGCGAGAAAGTCTATGGCACACTAAAATACGAATCGGGTGTACACCGCGTGCAGCGCGTCCCCGCCACCGAGACACAAGGCCGCGTACACACCTCGGCAGCATCGGTAGCCGTACTCCCCGAGGCCGAGCCATTCGACGTCGAGATAACCGAGAGCGCCATAAAGTGGGACACATTCCGTTCGAGCGGCGCCGGCGGACAAAATGTAAACAAAGTAGAATCGGGCGTACGTCTGCGCTACCCGTGGCTGAACCCCGAGACAGGACAGACCGAGGAGATACTCATCGAGTGCACCGAGACACGCGACCAACCCAAGAACAAAGAGCGTGCTCTGGCCCGCCTGCGCACCCTCATATACGACCGCGAGCACCAGCGCTATGCCGACGACATTGCCAACAAACGCAAGACAATGGTCTCGACCGGCGACCGTTCGGCCAAGATACGCACCTACAACTACCCGCAGGGACGCATCACCGACCACCGCATAAACTACACAATATACAACCTTCAGGCATTCGTCAACGGCGACATACAAGATTGCATCGACCACCTTATAGTAGCCGAGAATGCCGAGCGTATGAAAGAGAATAATTTCTAAAAAAGAGAGAATAACCGATAAAAACATAATACCACTATGAACAAGCAAGAACTAATCAAACAAATTAAAGAGAAACGCTCATTCTTGTGCGTAGGCCTCGACAGCGACATAAAAAAGCTCCCCGCCTGCGTCAAGAACAGCGACGACCCCGTATTTGAATTTAACAAAGCAATAATAGATGCAACCGCCCCTTACACGGTAGCCTACAAGCCCAACCTCGCATTCTATGAGGCAACAGGCGTAAAAGGCTGGATAAGCCTCGAAAAAACCGTACAATACATAAAAGACAACTACCCCGAGATATTCATCATAGCCGACGCAAAGCGTGGCGACATTGGCAACACCTCGGCACTCTATGCACGCTCGTTCTTCGAGGAGATGCAGGTACACGCCCTCACAGTAGCCCCTTATATGGGCGAGGACAGCGTATCGCCCTTCCTCTCGTACGACGGCGCTTGGGTAATTGTGCTTGCCCTTACATCTAACCCCGGCTCGCACGATTTTCAGCTCACAAAAGACGAGAATGGCGAGATGCTCTTCGAGAAGGTACTGCGCACCTCACAAAAATGGGGAAGCGACCAAAATATGATGTACGTAGTTGGTGCCACACAAGGAAAGTCGTTCGAGAATGTCCGCAGCATCGTGCCCAACCATTTCCTTTTGGTACCCGGCGTAGGCGCACAGGGCGGCTCATTGGAAGAGGTATGCAAATATGGAATGAACGACGAGTGCGGCCTACTCGTAAACGCAAGCCGCGCCGTAATATTTGCCGACAGCAGCGAGCAATATGCCACAGTGGCAGGCCAAAAAGCAGCCGCCTATCAGCAGCAGATGGAGGCCGAGCTCAAGAACAAAGGCATCATCTAAAAAGGCGACAAGAGACAACCCCTCTCGTCATAAAAGACCAAAAGTTATAGTTTCCGACAGCCTAAAGAACAAAATAGATAAAATAGCAACGTCAATTTGACAGATAATGCCTATATTTGCTCATCGAGCAAGCAGACACCACACTCGCCTTAAGGTATTTTAAAAAAAAATAAAAAACGGGCGTAATACATATACCAAAAACAAAAGAATATGAAATTCACAGCAAAACAGATAGCCTCATTCGTCGATGGCGAAATTGTAGGCAACGAGAATGCCGAAGTATATACTTTTGCAAAGATAGAAGAAGGCACCCCCGGCGCACTCTCCTTTCTGGCCAATCCCAAATATGCCGAATACATATACACGACACAATCGTCAATAGTATTGGTCAACAAAGACTTTGTGCCCGAAAAAGAGATAAGCGCAACCCTGATAAAGGTAGATAATGCCTACGGCAGCCTTGCCAAGTTGATGACACTATACGAGTCGATGAAGCCCAAGAAACAAGGAGTAAGCTCTCTTGCATCAATAGCCCCCACGGCCAAGATAGGCGAGAATTGCTACATTGCCCCCTTTGTCGTTATTGGCGAGAATTGCGAGATTGGCAACGGCTGTATGCTGCACGACGGAGTATCTGTGGGCGACGGTGCCAAGATAGGCGAAAATACCATCCTTTATGCTCACGTATCTGTTTATCACGACTGTCGCATAGGCAACAACTGCATCCTGCACGCAGGCAGCGTCGTAGGTGCCGACGGCTTCGGATTCGCCCCCACCCCCAACGGTTACGAAAAAATCCCCCAAATGGGCATTGTTATAATAGAGGATAATGTTGAGATTGGTGCCAACACCTGCATCGACCGCGCCACAATGGGCGCAACGGTAGTACACAGCGGCGTAAAGCTCGACAACCTTGTACAGATTGCCCACAACGACGAGATTGGCAGCCACACTGCAATGGCAGCACAAGTAGGCGTTGCCGGAACAACAAAAATAGGACAGTGGTGCATATTCGGCGGACAGGCCGGAATATCGGGCCACAGCAAAATAGGCGACCACACCACAGTAGGCCCGCAATGCGGCACAATAGGCAGTTTGAAAGGCGGCGAGACAGTGCTGGGCTCACCCGCAATAGACGCCAAAGAGTACATACGCCTCTCGGCCTATATGCGTCGTCTGCCCGCATTGGACAAAAAGATTAAAGAGCTTACACGCGAATTGGAAGCTCTCAAAAAAGCAAAAGAATAAGAGACCATCTTACCATTTTAAGAATATAGACAATTGACAATCTATATAAAATAAGGTACAGAGAGTTTCAAAGTTTAAACAACAAATACCGGTTCTTATGAACAACAAACAAAAAACACTGAACGGTAGTTTCTCACTATATGGCAAGGGTCTTCACACCGGCCTCAGCCTGACGGTTACATTCAACCCCGCCCCCGAGAACTACGGATATAAAATTCAGCGCATCGACCTTCCCGGCGAGCCCATTATTGATGCCGTTGCCGAGAATGTAACAGAGACCACACGAGGCACCGTACTCACAAAAGGAGAGGCCAGAGTGAGCACAGTAGAGCACGCAATGGCCGCACTCTTTGCGCTTGGCATCGACAACTGCCTTATGCAGGTCAACGGCCCCGAGTTTCCCATCCTCGACGGTAGCGCCATACAATATGTGCAGAACATCGAGCGCATAGGACTAAAAGAGCAAAATGCCGAGAAAGACACCTTTATCATAAAGTCAAAAATCGAGATTAAGGACGAGAATACAGGCAACTCAATTATCATCCTCCCCGATGACAAATTCAGCCTCAACGTGCTTGTTCACTACGACTCGGGCGTGCTGTACAACCAATATGCAACCCTTGAGGATATGGAGGACTTCAAAGAAGAGATTGCATCGAGCCGCACATTCGTCTTTGTGCGCGAGCTTGAACCTCTGCTTGCAGCAGGCCTCATAAAGGGCGGCGACCTTGACAATGCCATCGTAATTTACGAGCGCGAGATGCCGCAGGAGCGTTACAACCGCCTTGCCGATGTAATGGGCGTTCCGCATATGGACGCCACAAAGTTGGGCTACCTTAACCACAAGCCCCTTGTGTGGAACAACGAGCCCGCCCGCCACAAACTGCTCGACATTATCGGCGACCTTGCCCTCATAGGCAAGCCTCTGCAAGGACGCATCATCGCCACCTGCCCCGGACACACAATAAATAATAAGTTCGCGCGCGCGATGCGTAAGATAATCCGTCAGAATCAGATACAGGCCCCCACATACAATCCCAACACCGAGGCCGTGCTCGACGTCAACCGCGTCAGCAAGCTCCTGCCCCACCGCTACCCCTTTATGCTTGTTGACAAGATTATCGAGATGGGCGCAAACTACATCGTGGGCATAAAGAATGTAACAAACAACGAGCCTTTCTTTCAAGGGCACTTCCCCGAAGAGCCCATTATGCCCGGCGTGCTACAAATTGAAGCAATGTCGCAGGTGGGCAGCATAATGATACTCAATATGCTCGACGACCCCAAGCTCTACTCGACCTATTTCCTGAAGATAGACAAGGTAGTATTCCACAAAAAGGTTGTCCCCGGCGACACACTCGTCTTTCGTGTCGAGCTTGCAAGCCCCTTAAGACACGGCATCGCAATGATGAAGGGTTACGGCTTTGTGGGCGAAAAAGTTGCAGTAGAGGCAACATTTACCGGACAGATAATAAAAAACAAAGAATAACGAACACAAAAAAAAGATTCTTATGATTAGTCCTTTAGCATATATCGACCCCGAAGCAAAAATCGGCCAAAATTGTGAGATTGGAGCATTTGCTTACATCGACAAGAATGTAGTAATTGGCGACAACTGCGTAATAATGCCCCACGCATCGGTACTATACGGCACGCGTATGGGCAACAACAACCGCATATTCCACGGTGCAGTTATCGGCGGCGTTCCGCAAGACCTTAAATTCAGGGGCGAGGATACAACCTGCGAAATTGGCGACAACAATATGATACGCGAAAATGTTACCATAAACCGAGGAACAGCCTCACGCGGAAAGACCGTCGTTGGCAGCAACAATCTGTTTATGGAAAATTCGCACATTGGCCACGATTGTATCATCGGCAGCGGTTGCATCATCGGAAACTCAAGCAAGATGGCCGGCGAGGTAATCATCGACGACAATGCCATCCTCAGCGCTTGCGTCCTTGTGCATCAATTCTGCCACATTGGCGGATACGTTATGGTACAGGGCGGCAGCCGCTTCAGTATGGACGTCCCCCCCTACATAATCGTAGGACGCGAGCCCGCACGCTACTGCGGACTAAATATTGTGGGCCTGCGCCGTCGCGGCTTCAGCAACGAGACAATAACAAACATACGCAGCGCCTACCGCCTCATCTACGAGAGCGACAACAACGTAAGCACCGGCCTTGCCAAGATTAAAGAGACAATAACAATGACCCCCGAGATTGAGTACATTGTAAACTTTATCGAGAAGCAGTCGGAGCGTGGTATAATAGGATAAAAAACAATTTTATGATATATAAATTCAGACTATTGTCGGACGAGGCCGAGAATTTCCGCCGCGACATTGAGATTGACTCCGAAGCATCGTTCCACGAGCTTCACAAAGCCATTCTCGAAGCAGTAGGCTACCCCGACGACCAGATGACCTCTTTCTTCATCTGCAACAACAATTGGATAAAAGAGGTAGAAATAACCCTCGAAGATATGGGCAGCCGCTCCGACGAGGACAATTACGTAATGTCCGAGACCATAATAGGCGACCTTATCGAGGAGGAGAAGCAACGCCTTGTATATGTATTCGACCCTCTGGGCGACAGAGTCTTTTATATGGAGCTCAGCAAGATTGAGTTTGGCAAAGACCTCGAAGCCGCACGATGCGTAAAATCGACAGGCGAGCCCCCCGTTCAGACACTCGATTTTGACGAGCTTATGAGCAAAAGCCCCGCATCGACAGCCACAAGCGAAGAAGACCTTGAGGACTTTTATGGCAGCGACGGTTACAACGAAGAAGAGCTCGACGGCCTCGACCTTGACAATATTGCCGACGTAAGCTCCATTGACGACCTATACTAACAAAAGCGATGAATAATCTTGTCGTACTGATAGGCCCGACAGCCGTTGGAAAAACAGCGACGAGCTTGGCAATAGCCCGTCATCTGAATTGTCCCATAATATCGGCCGATTCGCGTCAGATGTATCGCGGATTAGAGATTGGTACGGCAGCCCCCACAGCCGAGGAGCTGTCCCGACAAAAGCACTATTTTGTCGGGCAGCTGCAACCCGGCGACTATTACAGCGCAGCCCGATACGAGCAACAGGTGCTCGAACTATTGGAAAAAGAGTTTCCCCGCCACCCCACAATGCTACTCTCGGGTGGGTCTATGATGTACATCGACGCAGTGTGCAAAGGCATCGACGACATTCCCACAGTCGATGAAGAGACCCGCCTCATTGTCAAGGAGAGATACGAGCGCGAGGGGCTCGAAAGACTATGCAGCGAGCTTCGCCTGCTCGACCCCACATACTACAACGAGGCCGACATAAAAAACCCCAAGCGAGTGATGCACGCACTCGAAATATGCTATATGACCGGCAAGCCCTACAGCAGTTTCCGCAGCGGGCAGAAGCGCAAGCGTCCATTCAACATAATAAAAATAGGCCTTATGCGTCAGCGCGAAGAGCTTTACGAGCGCATCTCCCTGCGTGTCGAGCAGATGATTGCCGACGGCCTTATGGACGAAGCAAAAAAATTCTACCATCTAAAAGAGCACAATTCACTGAACACAGTAGGTTACAAAGAGCTGTTCAAAGTAATTGACGGCGAGTGGGAGCTACCCTTTGCCATAGAAAAAATAAAACAGAACACCCGCATCTACTCGCGCAAACAGATGACGTGGTACCGTCGCGACGAAGAGGTCAGCTGGTTCCACCCCGATAATATAGAAGAGATTCTAAATTTCATCGACAGCAAGATAATATAATTCGGCCGGTCGCTAAAATTCCGCCACCAAAAAAAACGCAGCAATTCTTAAAAAGCTACACAAACAGCCTCCCCTGCCACGTATCACGCTCGCGCATACGACGCTTCACAATCTCGACAAGCTCGTAATTCTTTATCCCCCAATCGGGCGCAATGAGCAACTCCTTAGGCGACGACGACGCGAAGCGTTCGAGCACAATATCGGGCCTCAGACGCTCGACATAATCGACCACCGTATCGACGTAACCATCGAGCGAGAAGAGCGAAAAATCCTCGGGGCACTCACCATACTCCTCGGCCATACGCGTACCCCTTATCAGCTGCAACTGATGCAATTTAAGTGTCGTCAGCGGCAAGCGCGACAACAGGGCCGCCTGCTCCATAAGCATCGGACGCGTCTCACCCGGGAGGCCCAAGATAATGTGCGCCCCCACCCTAAGGCCTCGCCCCGCCGTACGCTCGACAGCATCGACAGCCGCAGCATAATTGTGTCCGCGGTTAATGCGCACAAGAGTAGCATCACAAGTACTCTCAATCCCATATTCGACAAGCACAAAAGTACGTTGCGCCAACCCTTGCAGATAATCCAAAAGCTCATCGGGCATACAATCGGGGCGCGTCCCAATGACAATTCCCACCGTACCATCCACCGCAAGCGCCTCCTCGTACAACGCCACCAGCCTATCCATCGAAGCATAAGTATTCGTATAAGCCTGAAAATAGGCCAAATAACGCATCTGCGGATATTTATGCGCAAAAAAATCTATCCCCTCGCGCATCTGCTGCGCAACAGAGACAGTGCGTCGGCAATAGGCCGGACTAAAAGTCTGATTATTGCAATAAGTACATCCGCCCCTGCCCACCGAACCGTCGCGATTGGGACAGGTAAAGCCCGCATCAATTGTAATCTTCTGCACCTTACACCCGAAGCAGTCGCGCAGAAAAGTACTAAAATCATTATAGTAGAAACGTCTATCGTCCATCGTGCAAACATTACAGGCCACTAAGATACAAACAAACGAGCGAGAAACACGAAGCTTGCTTGAATATTTTTTTGCAGCGAGCGCCCAATATCTTCGAGCCTAAAGTTCAAAGATATAAAGAACTTGCGTAATAATGGCAGGATGAGGGTGAAATTTGATAAGTGGTTGGTACATATACTATTTTTGTGTTACCTCACCATATTGTTAAATTTGGCAGAAGGAGCCGAATATGGTGGGTGTTAGAGAAAGAATTGCTA
>JAFQVS010000033.1 GCA_017407905.1 Bacteroidaceae bacterium
AAAACCGTCCGTCCTCATTACCTTTCATTTCCTTGCACTTTCGCATCGGCGAGGCTTTCATCAAAAGTCCTCATAAGTCATTGAACACCAGTGCCGCCATCATTATTTTCCTTCATTCGTTAGATTTTTCCAGAGATAATCATTATTTCTGCGTCGCGCAAATAAAAAAAACAGCCACCATAATGTCTAACATTACAGTGGTTGCATAATGAAGATAGTTTTATGTATTGTTGAAGGTGGTTATTCCTCTTCTTCGGGTTCTACTCCTCGTTCGTGTTCGTCTATAAAGGAGTGTATGTAATCTTTGCGGATTTTAACATACTCTTTCACTGACTTGACCTTACTGACAGGTTTCTTCACGTCGTTCTCTTTGATAAAGTCTACAAATCTCAATATGTTTCCCAGTTTCTTGCTTTCTCCAAGACCGAGAGCATCGGCATACTCCTGTGGCATATGGAGCATAAACATAGATTTGTCGCTCGCAGGTTCTCTAAACGATAGTCCATCTGTCCCGCCAATCATTTTCTTACCATCATATCTCAACTCTACGATATACTCCTCGTTCTTAATAGGGTCGTTGATGGTGATTATCTCCAACAGCGTTTCATCAAATGTGTCCCGTTCGCCGACCTCTATGATATACTCATAGATAGTATTCTCACTGTCATATACATCAGCACTGACAAGGGTCAGACTATCGCCGTCATTAGCATCATCAATAGCAGTCAATATAGGATGGTTAAGAGCAGATAGCACATTGTGATTTTGTATCTTGCCTTTTGAGTTGCCTAACTCATAAAATATCTCACCATCAGTTCGAATAGCAACGCCAATATCTTCGCAGTCAAATGTCTCATAATCTCTGATTATATCCAATTTATTATCGTTGGGATAAAGGGCGTTCTTGGACTTCAATGAGCGGTTTGGGCAGTTCGCTCAATTTGGGCAAAAAGTGCCTTGTAGAGCGTCTGGGTAGTGTTCGGGTAGTCTCGGCTCATTTTTGGGCTATTCTCGGGTAGTTTTTGACATAAAAATGACAGACTGGACTGCTCAATCGGTCATTGCAAATCGTTGATATTTAGGTGTTAAGCCTTTTTCAACCTCTTAATACTCCTCCTCGTCGAAGAATTATATTTCTCTTTTAATACGTTGATAATCAATATAGCTAATTTAGTCCAATGTATTTGAGAGATACATATTTGGCGGTAAAAGGAGATAAAATACAATGTTGCAGTAAAGATATTATAGTAGATAAAATTCTAAGGTTTTAATATTTAGTAGTTTTTAGGATAAGTTTTATTTTATACTTATATTTGTCAAAATTTATATTGTTATTTAATATGACTGACAGAGAATTACAAGAATATTTACGTTATAACTATCCTCTAGAGGATGAGCAGTGCGAGTGGAAAGAATTTCGGAACTTGAAAAATATGTTTTCTGGTAATGAAGGCCAAGATGTAGTTTCATATGTTTGCGCTATAAGCAACATGAACGGTGGACATCTCATTATTGGAGTCGAAGATCAAACGCTTAATATTGTTGGTACAGACTACTCTAAACTTACTTTTAATGGGAAAGTGGCAACAAAAGAGTCGGCTGTTTTTAAATTAACAGAATATTGTACAAATCTATCTAGTGAAGGACTAAATATTGAAGAGTTTTTTACGGAAGATACTCAAAAAATTGTATGGGTTATTCATATACCAAAACATTTACCTCGTCGGCCCGTTTATGCATATAAGAAAGCTTGGCAGCGTATAAAAGATTCCTTGGTTCAGATGACAGAAGAACGAATGAATGCAATTCTTGGTGAGTCTATTGCAGGGGTGGATTGGTCTGCAGAGATTGTTTCTGGGGCAACATTGTATGATTTGGACCCTGAAGCAATTCGTATAGCACGCAAAAAATTCAAAGAATTATATCCATCAAAAGTAGAGGAAGTAGATTCTTGGAATGATATAACTTTTCTTAATAAAGCTCATATCACGCGTCAAGGAAAGATAACAAATACTGCTATAATTTTACTTGGAAAAGAAGAATCGAGTCATTTTATTTCACCTGCAGTTTGCCAGATACGTTGGCAATTAAAGGATGGGGGTGACGAAAATAAAGATTTTAGAGTATTGTCTATTCCTATGATATTGGCAGTTGATGAATTCAAAAATCTTGTTAGGAATACCCATTATACTTATACTATCAGTGGAAATATATTCCCGGAAACAATGATGAGGTACGATGTGTTTACTTTACGTGAGCCTTTGTGTAACTGTATAGCCCATCAAGATTATGGAAAAAAGGCAAGAATAGAGGTTATAGAACAAGAGGATGAATCTTTGCTATTTAGAAATTACGGTCAGTTTCTTCCTTCGTCAGTAGAAGATGTTGTAGAGCATAATTTCCCGGAATCGGAGTATCGCAACCCTTTCTTGGTAGAAGCTATGCGAAATGTAAAGATGGTGGAAACTGAAGGTGGTGGAATACGTAAACTATATATTCAACAGAAGAAACGCTTTTTCCCTATGCCTGAATATGAAACAGGTGGTGGAAAAGTTGTGTGTAAGATTTCGGGAAGGGTATTAGATGAAAACTTTGCAAAGATCTTAGTGAATAATCCGGAATTGACTCTACCCGAAATAATACTATTGGATAAAGTTCAAAAGCACCAGCCAATAACAGACAATATGATTATATTACTACGGAAGAAGGGGTACATCGAAGGCCGTAAACCGAATGTATATCTTTCTGCAAAGATTGTAGGCGCGGCTCGTCAGGTTGGATTAAAGACTACCTATGTAAAGAATCGCAGTTTTGATGATGATTACTTTATGGATATGATAATAAATTTTCTAAAAAAGTTCAGACAAGCCTCCCGACACGATATTGATATGCTTATTATTGACAAACTTTCAGATGTTCTTACAGATAAGCAAAAGAAGAGTAAGGTTGGTAATATTCTTACAAAAATGAGAATGAAAGGCATAATAAGAATAGATACTAAGAAAAAATGGGTTCTAATTTAAGAGAAAATTATGCATAATGAAGTAAGTAGTATATTTAAATGATTTATTATCAACGATATACGCTTGTGTGTTTTTAAGGGAACTTATTTCCTGATTTAAGAGAACTTTGCAACGCTATCGGCTGAAAATTAATAATATCTCTTGAACCTAAGCAATCACTAAGCGACAAGAGTAGATGCTCGAAACGTATGATTGTTTGAGTTTCTTAACTATTACATGCGGTTTTGGTGTGTATTTATTCTTAACGTTAAATATATCTAATGTATTTTCTATTACATTCATATAAGTTTTAGAAAAAATAAAATAACTTTGCATAAAATAAACAGCAAAAATAAGTTATATCTAAATGAATAAATGTTTATTGTGTAAAGAAAATGATGCCAACAAAACTGCTTCTCACATTATACCGAGTTTTTTAATGAAACGTATTAATGGAGATGGTAAACGAGATCACGAAGTTGGATTTGTAATAAAAAATGGTATAGCAAATCCTTATTTCGGTAGAGAAATAGATGAAGATAAACGTCGAACTATTACTGATAATGAGAAATTACTATATAGCAGATATAATTACGATGTCAAAGATCATATTTTTTGCAAACCCTGCGAAGATTTTTTTGGTTCATTAGAAAGCAAATATGCGCAAAGTCTTAATTTAAACTTTTCAACAAGTTCAAATACTGTCAACACAAAAGTTTCTCCATCGGATGCGTTGCTTTTTTGGTGTTCATTAATCTGGAGAGCATCTGTAACAGAATATTTAGGCTCTCAATTAAGACAGGATTTGGAAGAAAGATTACGTTTTGCTTTAGTTAATAATAGTATTGAAGGACTCAATGTTCATTATGCATTATTTAGGTGTAAGGACTATTCTAAAACTTCTGAATCCGGAACTTTTGTGTACATGGATACAAAAGATAATAGTGTATTGCTTTTTGTTGATGATTTTATGTTGGCTATGTTTTTTGATTTAATTGAAGAAGAATTTGAGGTAGAGTTATTTAAAATAAAACTTAAATTAAAAAGAGATAGATTGAACATAGGAGAAAAAAAAGAAATAATTTTCCCAATTCCAGAAAAATATTTTACAAAAGTTGTTCAATCTTTTATGATGATGGTGATTAGAAATATGCAAATATCTGAAAAATTCAAAGAAATACACGAATATATATTCAGAGACGAAATACCAAACGATGTTTTGAATGATATTTTTAACATAATGCAAGAAACGGGAAAACTAGGGGATAAATATACAATTGAGCATTATTCATTCTGCTATAAAGAGGCTCTTAAAAAACACGGACTAATTGTAGAGAATGATGATAATACATTTACAATCGTTTAAATAAATATATCCTCATATCACTTAAAAACAAACAAATTGCGTGAAAGCGCGTATTAGAAAATTAGAGAATAAAGGTTTGTAATCTTAGTGTAATGAAAATCTCCATAATTATTCTTCTTATAATCACCAGTTTGTGTGAGTGTAATAAAAAAGAAGCAGCAACAGATACTATAGTCAGCGATAATATTTATCAATCAGTTAACAATAAAAGAAAGTTATATGACGCTCTGTCGGTAGATTATGATATGGGGACGTTTGAAGCGTTTTGTAAAGATGTTGAGGACAACACAAAGAGGCGTAAATTGTACGATGCTATCAGCGATGAATACGATCTTGGCAGTTATGAGGATTTTTGCGCTCAACTAATTTAAACAAGCTGTTGAAACTTATGCTGAAGAATATATTTTAAACCTAAATGGTTACTATTTATTTATAGTTGTGAAAGTTGACAAAGAATATTATAGCTTGATTGATAATACTTTACTGAAAAATATAATTCATGGTTTTAATGTAAATACAAATAAATAATATGAAAAAAAGTTTATTAATCCTCGTTAATTTTTTTTTATCGTTCAGATTTTAGCTCAAACGACAGATGGGAATTGGAACGACGAAACAGCTGTTTATAATAATAGCAAACACAAGATTACATGGCAATTATATGAAGATTGGGTATGGATGGCGAGACCTATATTAACAGGGAACACGTTGTTAAAGGTTAGAAATAATGAAACAGGTATTGTGGTTTCATTAGGTGCAACTAAAGACAATGGCAACAATGAGACATCTTCAGATGCGTGGGATTTTATTTCTCTATTTGATTCCCCTGGTTTTTTTGCTAGCAAAAAGGAACTAGCCAAACACAATGGTATGACTTATTTAGGTACAAAAAATTTGAAGAGTCAAATTTGTGGCATCCACGCAATTAAGTCAAGAACAGATATGAAAAAACATTATGCGGAGTACAATAAGACTGTACACTCTATAGAAATTCAGTATTGCTTTTATAAAAGAGGATATATATATACTATTTCTATTGCAATCCTATTTATACTTGAAGAAGAAATAGAAATATTTGACAATATTGCCACCGAGCTATTCAAAGGTTTTAATATTGATTGAAGGCAGTTCAAATAACAGTGTTCATATAGTAAATTTTAATATTCCCGAAGATTTTCTAACCCTCTGTAGTTGAGATACGAATACTAACCCATAATATTGTAACTTGTAACTTGTAGATTCTCAGATATACAAACCTGGCCTTAAAAGACCATAAAACACCAGCGGGACAAACAAATTGTTTTTGCTTATCCCGCTGATATTTAATGACTTAACCCAATTTTTGCCTATTAATACTCCTCCTCGTCGAAGAAAAAGTCCTCGTTGCTGCTGGGGTAGTCGGGCCAGATGTCCTCGATATTCTCGTACGATTCGCCCTCGTCCTCAATCTCCTGAAGGTTCTCTATTACTTCGAGGGGTGCTCCCGAGCGCACTGCGTAGTCGATGAGCTCGTCTTTTGTTGCGGGCCAAGGTGCATCCTCTAATTTTGATGCTAATTCAAGTGTCCAATACATAGTTTATGATTTTTATTGTTACGTTATTATTAGTTTTTTATTGGGGTGCAAAAATAGATAATTTTCGTTATTTCCAATGCTTTTCCCAATATTTTTCTGTTTGGTTGCAAAATAATCTTGTCAGCACAAATAAATAGTCGGACAGACGGTTGATATATGCGCTTACGTTGGGGTGAATTTCGGCCTCTGTGGCAAGGGCACTCACTGCTCTTTCGGCGCGGCGACACACTGTGCGGCATACGTTGGCGCGGGCGGCTTGCTCGTTGGCCGGGGGCAAAAGAAAGCCTCTCTGCTTTGGCAGCCCGGCCGATATTGTGTCTATCTGCTCTTCTATGGTTGCGATGGCTGTTGCGGGGATTTCTGTTGTCGGCTCTTCGCAGGCGAGGATACTACCTATATTGAATAGATTATTGGTTATTTTCTCTATTGTCGCGCACTGCGGATGGGGGGCTATTGCGGCCAAAAGCAGCCCGAGGTGGGCGTTCAGCTCGTCGATGGTGCCGTAGGCCTCGACGCGCGGATGGCTTTTCGACACTCTTTTTCCGCCTATTAGTGAGGTTGTTCCGCCGTCGCCGTTGCGTGTGTATATTGCCGACTTTTTCATTTGAACCAGAATGTGTAGTGTTGTTTCTTATATTCGTTGTCGAAAAAAAGTGCCCCCCAGCGGTGAAAATCCATCGTAACGACTGTGCGGGGCGATGCCACAAGCTCGTTCCACCACTTTCTTCTTTCGCGGCTGTTGATGCCCTCGATGATAATGACTGTGTGTCGGTCGCTGTGCTCGATGGCTTGTCGGACGGCGTCGGCGTAGTGGGGGGTGGTGCCGACGTACATAAGGCCGATGCTCTTGTGCCGCTCGATGAAGCTCTTGAGCTCTTGCCCGAGGGGCGTCTGTGTGTGGCAGTGTGTGTGTGCTCCGAGAAACTCTCGGGCGGCCTCGGGCTGTGCCTCGCTCGCCATTGTGCAGGGCACTCGCTTGCAGGCTGACGCCACCGAGCAGGCTGCCGCACTGCTCTCTTTGTCTATGATGAAAATGTTGCGCGGCGCGATGGCGTTGACGAGCCTGAAGAGGCGGCGGCAGTGTGCCGATGAGCCTTCAGTGGCGTGTGCCAAAGAGTTTATCTGCGGGTACAGATAATATTGATGCCTGCTCTCGCGCAGTACGTGGGTTACAAGATAAAAGGCAGCAGGGGATTGTACTCCGAACCCCCTGTTGTGCCTTAATCTATATATCCACTCTTTTGCGAATGACATACTATTTCTTATAGTGCGAAGGCCTCTTTTACCTTATCGACGTAGTCGAGTTTCTCCCAAGTGAACAGCTCGACCTCTACTGTTACGTTGTCGAGGTAGCGCGAGGTGAAGGTCTTTGTTACGGTCTCGGGCGTGCGTCCTACGTGGCCGTATGCCGCTGTCTCGCTGTATATGGGGTTGCGCAGTTTCAGACGCTCTTCGATAGCCTTGGGGCGCAGGTCGAACAGCTGTGCCACTTTCTGTGCAATCTCGCCGTCGCTCATCGTAACCTTTGCCGTGCCGTAGGTATTTACAAAGACGCTTACGGGCTGTGCAACGCCAATGGCGTAAGATAGCTGGATGAGTACCTCGTCGGCAACGCCTGCTGCCACAAGGTTCTTGGCAATGTGGCGTGCTGCGTAGGCTGCGCTGCGATCGACCTTGCTGGGGTCTTTGCCGCTGAATGCGCCGCCGCCGTGTGCGCCCTTGCCGCCGTATGTATCGACGATTATTTTGCGTCCCGTGAGGCCTGTGTCGCCGTGGGGGCCGCCAATGACGAATTTGCCTGTGGGGTTGACGTGGTATTTAATGTCGTCGCCAAAGAGGGCAAGCACTTTCTCTGAGGTGATTTTTGCCTTTACGCGGGGCATAAGTATGTTTATCACGTCCTCTTTAATCTGTGCTATCTGTGCGGCGTCGGCGGCGAGCTGGGCCTCTGTGCCGGGGGCTGAGGGCTGTATAAAGTCGTCGTGCTGTGTCGATACGACGATTGTGTCGATGCGTACGGGTTGGTTGTTGTCGTCGTACTCGATGGTTACCTGACTTTTTGAGTCGGGACGCAGATAGAGCATCTCTTTGCCCTCGCGACGAATGTCGGCAAGCTCGGTGAGGATGAGGTGCGAGAGGTCGAGCGATACGGGCATATAATTCTCGGTCTCGTTTGTGGCGTATCCGAACATCATACCTTGGTCGCCTGCGCCCTGCTCCATAGGATTCTCGCGCTCGACGCCGCGGTTAATGTCGGCGCTTTGCTCGTGTATGGCCGAGAAGATGCCGCACGAGTTGCCGTCGAACATATACTCGCTCTTTGTATAGCCTATTTTGTTGATTACGCGACGTGCAATGTCCTGAAGGTCAACGTAGGCCGATGATTTTACCTCGCCGGCAAGCACTACCTGTCCGGTTGTTACGAGTGTCTCGCAAGCTACTTTCGACTGTGGGTCGAAGGCGATGAGCTCGTCAAGCACGGCGTCCGAAATTTGGTCGGCTACCTTGTCGGGGTGCCCCTCTGAAACTGATTCTGATGTAAATAAGTATCCCATTTTTTCTTGGTGTTTGTGTCCGATGCACTATTTAGTGGCGGACGGTTAATAATTTCTTTTTTTATAGAAAAAAGTGGGTGGGATGCTTGTCGGTGCGATAGGGGAATCCTTGAGGCAGGTGCGCGGTTGCCTTTTTTTGTGGTTAGGGGGCAGCCGCTTGTCGTTATATTGTGGCTGTCGGCCCTTGCCCGCGGGCACCTACTTTTAGCATTTTTTATCGTGGTTGCAAGCAGTCAAATCTCTCCACTTTTCTCTTTTCGCTGCAAAGATAGTGCTTTTTTGTGTAATAATGCTTTTCGCTGCTGCTTTTTTGTCGAAAGAAACAGTTTTTAACCAAAGTAAGAATCCCTCTGCCGACGGATGGTCTCTCGGCAGAGGGATTGGTGATTCTTTGGGGAGGGGGGCGGAGGATTTACATTCGGTTCTTTTGGCTGCTTCCGGCGCCGGTTCCTTTGTATTTGCTCTCGGCGGTATTGAATTTGTAGCGCACTCTTATTCCTATTTCTGCGTAATCTCTTGTGTGTATGTTTATCTCGCGGTTGCCGCTGAGCATAGTGTCATTTTGGTCGCTTTGTAATATTCCGCTTGAATATAAGGTAAGGTTGAGTTGGTCTTTAAACATACTCTTATTTATGCTGATATATACATTGTACCGCTTGCCCTGCCTTAGGTGCATCCAATCGTGCTCGGTATTATAATATGCGGCCGCGTAGAGTATGAATTTTTGGGGTAGCATAAGGGTATTGCCGAGGCTGATGCCCAGCATTGGGTCGTCGAATTTGTAATTCTTGTAGTTGGGCATTGCGAACCAATAACGGGTGAAGTTGAAATTGAGCTCGGGGGTCCATATTCCTATTGTGGGGGCTAATGAGAGGTCGGCACTAAGATATTCGTAGTCGAATTGCTTGCTGCGCATAATTCCTATTGCGGGGTTCTCTTGCGACATCTGCTCGACGTATGAGAGTGTGCCGTCGTTGACGTCGTTGTAGTTTACTGCGAGGGTGGCCCATTTGTAGTTGGCTGTGAATGTGAGGGCGTGGCTGTATGTTGCTTTTAGTTTGGGGTCGCCTGTGGTGCAAAGATAGCGATTGTCGTAAATTACCGCGCTGCTTAGTTGCGAGTAGAACGGACGGCTTATTGTGGGGCGGTACGAGAGCATTGTCTGCACTTTGCCAATGGGCAGCGAGAGTGATAGCGAGGGGAAGAGGTCGTTGTAGGTGCGGCTCTGCTCGTCGCTTTTCTTTCCATTCTCGTAGTAGTTGGATGAGAGGTGCTCGTAGCGCAGGCCCGCTGTGGCCGAGAGCTTGCCGAATGTGCGGTTGTACTCGACCCACGATGCAATGTTGTTCTCTTTTATTTGGCTCTGGTGGTCGAAGAGCAGCCCCGAGTTGTCTATTAGGGTGTTTTTGCTGTCGGTGTGGCTGTATTCTGCACCGAAAGAGATTTTTCCGCCCCACAGTGGGTGTGTGAGGTCTAATTTTCCTGCGTACAGGCTGTTTTTTGTTTTGTTGCGCATTGGAACCTCGCGCTCGTCATTTGTGAATGTCTCCTTGCCGTATGTGCTTTGTTTTTCGTTGCTTAACATTGCATCGGCATTGAAAGCTATTTCCCACTCTTTTATTTTTCCGTTGTAATAGAGGTTGGCGTAGTGGGTGCTGCTTTGTGTCATATTATCGCCGATACTTATTCCCTCTTCGTATAGTATGTTGTCTTTCAGTAGCTTGCTGGTCGAGACATCCTCTAATTGGTCTTTGGGTGTGCGCGAAAAGTTGTATCTTACTCCAAGCGAGTTGCTGTCGTTTAACAGGTAATTGGTATAGAAGGTGGCGTTTAGGTTTTGTTGTCTCGACTCGCTGTCTCTTGTTGTCTCTTCTTGCCAAAGATTTTGTAGTTGTGTGCGTTGTATCTGCCTCCAATCATTCATTGTGTAGTAGTTCTGAAAGTAGAAGCCTTCGGCACCAATGTCAAGGCCTTTACGGCGGTAGTTGAGGCCGAGTTTATTGCCTGTGTCCCACGAGTCTGTTTTTGGGGTGATTGATGAGCTGTTGGTGTAGTCTATGCTCAGTCCGTCGCCAACGGGCTTTTTGGTCTTTATTCTTATTACGGCGTCGGTGCTTGTCGAGTATTTTGCCCCGGGTGCGGTAAGTACCTCAATCTCTTTTATCGCGTCGGATGCTATGCGTTCGAGCTCTTTCATATCGCGGCACAGACGGCCGTTGATGTAAATTTCGACGCTCTGCTTTTGTAGTACCTTCACCTGCTCCTTCTCGCGCTTGGCATCGACGAGGGGGAGGCGGTCGAGTACGTCGTAGGCGTCGCCGGCCTTTTCGAGCACTGTGCCCTCGATGCGTGTTACTATGGCGTTGCCTCTGAAGGTGGTGCGGGGTGTCTTTTCGACTACTACCACCTCGCCGAGGCCGATGGCGTCGCTCTTTAGGATGATGGTGCCAAGATTGGCTTTGTCGCAGTTGACGTCTGTGCTTTTGTAGCCTATGCACGATACTCGGGCAAAGTATTTGCCTCTGAGGCTGTTGTCTGTTATTTCAAAATTTCCGTTGTCGTCGCTTGTCGTGCCGCATACGAATGTGCTGTCGGGCAGTGCGAAGAGTACTACGTTGGCAAATGCCACGGGTTGTGCCTTTTCGTCGGCAATTTTTCCGCTGAAATTTTGGGCTTGCACCGCTGTGGACAGCAGGATGAGGGTGATGAGTAGATTGATGTTTTTCATAGTTTATGTTTTGTTAATTTATTTTTTGGGGGCGGTGGATTTTTTTACCAAAATATAGGCTTCGGCCTCTGAGATTTTTTCTTAATCTCGGGGCCGAAGCGCGGTAAAGATAGCAACTTTTTTCTTAAAAAAAAATATGCAATATTTGTGTGGGGGGAATGCTGTAAATCAATGAGTTGTGGCGACGGTTAAATCCCGCTGTCGGCCTCGTCGAGCAGCTGCCTGATGCTTTTCTTTAGTGTGGGGTGCACAAGCTGTGGGGCAATGGCGGCCAGCGGTTGCAGCACAAAGAGGCGTTTGTGCAGCAGTGGGTGGGGGATTGTGAGCTGCGGGCTCTCTATAACCCGGCTGCCATAGAAGAGAATGTCAATGTCGATGGTGCGGTCGCTGTACTGCCCGTCGATGCTCTTTTTCGTGCGTCCCAGCTGCCGCTCAATCTGTTGTGTGGCCTGTAGAAGCTCTTCGGGGGCGAGGGGGCAGTCGAACGAGACGACGGTGTTAAGGAACGTCTCGCACGAGGAAAAGCCCCACGGTTCGGTCTCTATTATGGGGGCGACGGCTGTGGCTGTACCTAATAGGTGCGATAGTTTTTCTATCGCACCTATTATATTTTCCATCTTGTTGCCTCGGTTGCTCCCGAGGCTCAGATATATTGTCTCGCTGTTGTTCATCAATCTATAATGAGCATTGCGTCGCCGTAAAGGCCGAAACGGTAGTCCTCTTTCAGGGCTACGTTGTAGGCGTTCATTACATATTCGTAGCCGCCGAATGCCGCTGTCAGCATAAGCATTGTGCTGTATGGCATATAGAAATTGGCTATCATACTGTTGGCTACCTGAAATTGATAGTCGGGGAAGATGAATTTGCTTGTCCAGCCGTCATACTCCTTGAGCATTCCGTTGGTGAGGGTGGCTGTTTCGAGCACACGCTGTACGGATGTTCCGACGGCGCAGATGCGGCGACCCTCGTTCTTGGCACGGTTGATGATGTTAACAGCCTCGGTATCGACGCTTATAAGGTCGGAGTCCATCTTGTGCTTTGTGAGGTCTTCGACGTCAATCTCGCGAAAGCATCCGAGGCCTGTGTGCATTGTTACGTAGGCTGTGTCGATGCCCTTAATCTCCATTCTCTTCATTAGCTCGCGAGTAAAGTGCAGGCCTGCGAATGAGGCGGTTACCGAGCCCTCTTTCTTTGCAAAATAGGTCTGGAAATTCTCGAGGTCTTCGGGCTCTTCCTTGCGCAGACGCTTAAAGTCGTCGGGCAAGGGGGCAACGCCCAGCGCGTATAGGGCTTTCTTAAACTCGTCGTGCGGGCCGTCGTATAGGAAGCGCAGTGTGCGTCCGCGTGAGGTTGTGTTGTCGATTACCTCGGCTACCATTGAGTTGTCCTCGCCGAAATAGAGCTTGTTGCCGATGCGGATTTTACGCGCGGGATCGACAAGCACGTCCCACAGACGAAATTCCTCGTTGAGCTCGCGCAACAAAAATACCTCAATTTTTGCGTTTGTCTTTTCCTTGTTGCCATAGAGGCGTGCGGGAAAAACTTTACTGTCGTTAAGCACAAAAACGTCCTTTTCATCGAAGTATTCTATTACCTCTTTGAAGATGCGATGCTCAATCTCGCCGGTCTTGCGGTGCAGTACCATAAGGCGTGCTTCGTCGCGGCAGGCGGCCGGATAAAGTGCTATACGGTCGTCGGGCAGACGATACTTGAATTGTGATAGTTTCATTTGATGAAAGTTTGTATAAAACGTCGAATCCATCATAGTTGTATGTTGTTTTTTGTGGCTTCTTCGAGCCAAGTTTGAAAATCTTCGGGGTTGATGCACTCTTCGATGCGCACGTCGCCTATGCGGGTGCGTTCGAGGCGGGTGAGGTGGGCGCCGCTACCGAGGGCCTCGCCGAGGTCGCGCGCCAATGAGCGTATGTAGGTGCCTTTGCCGCACACTACGCGTATCGTTATTTTGGGCAGTTCGCAGGCTACAAGCTCAATCTCGTCTATCTGTATTTTCTTGGGAGCAAGCTCCATATTGCTGCCGTCGCGTGCCAACTTATAGGCGCGGCGACCATCTACCTTGCAGGCCGAGAATAGTGGCGGACGCTGCTCGATGCAGCCGATGAAGCGGGGCAATGTCTCCTTTATGAGCTCGGGGGTTATGTGCTCGTAGGGGTAGGTGGCGTCGATGGGGTGCTCAAGGTCGAACGAGGGGGTGGTGGCGCCCAGCATAAGGTCGGCCACATACTCCTTTGTGTGGCTCTGAAGCTCCTCGATGCGCTTGGTGGCCTTGCCTGTGCACAGCAGCAACACACCCGTGGCAAGTGGGTCGAGCGTGCCTGCGTGCCCCACCTTGAATCGTTTCACCTTGTGGTGGCGCGAAAGATGGTAGCGCACCTTGCTCACAATCTGGAACGACGTCCAGCCGTAGGGCTTGTAAAGAGGCAATATCTCTCCGGCTACAAAGTCCATTATGCGATAGTGAGATTATGTCCTGTGGCAAGCATAACGAGTATGATTGCACCGACGATTATTCTGTACCATCCAAAAGCCTTGAATCCATATTTTGTTACAAAGCTGATGAAGAATTTTATTGCCAGCATTGCCACAATGAATGCGACAACGTTGCCCACGATGAGTGTGCCTAAATTATCCTTAAGAATCTGCATACCGTCGGGCTCAAGGAATATCTTGAGCATCTTGAAGCAGGTTGCCGCAAACATTGTGGGCACTGCAAGGAAGAACGAAAATTCGGCTGCGGCCTTGCGGGTGAGCTTCTGCGCCATACCTCCGACGATTGTGGCCATCGAGCGCGATACTCCGGGAATCATCGAGATACATTGGAACATACCTATCCAAAAGGCGCGCTTCTCGGTGAGCTCGGTCTTTTCGCTTCCCTTGTTGAAAATCCTGTCGCAGAAGAGCATAAAGATACCGCCCAAGATAAGGGTTACTGCAACGACGGTAACGCTTTCGAGCATTGCGTCAATAATATCACTGAACAGCAGTCCTAATACTGCGGCGGGGATAAATGCCACAAACAGCTTCCAATAAAAGTCGTATTTGTGCAGGAATCTCTTCAGTGGCGATGCTCCCTCGGGGGCGGGGGTGCGGTTCAGTTGGAAGAAGCGCTTCCAATAGAGTACAACCACCGATAGGATGGCTCCGAATTGGATTATAAAGGTGAAGGCCTTGACAAACTCGGTACTCTCGACGCCCAACAGATTCTGTGTGATAATCATATGGCCGGTCGAGGATACGGGCAGAAACTCGGTCAGTCCCTCGACAATGGCAATGATAATTGTTTCTAATGTGCTCATATTGTGTTTATTGTGTTATTATTCGGCTTTTTTGCCTCTGTGCATAATCGCGTATATAATAAGGATGAACCCGGCAAAGCTCACCGCGGGGGCAAGCACTACGCGACGGAAACTGAAAATATCGGGCTCGAAATGTGTCTCGGTCGAGCCGGGGCCTGTCATCAGCAAAAAGCCGACGATGATAATTGCTACGCTGATGAGCAACAGTATGTAGTTGCTTTTCTTAAATGCAAACTTCTCTTTATTCATAAGTAATGTGAAATATTTAACTTTTTTTATTTTTTTAGATAAAGTATAGGTCGCCGGCGCGCATACGCAGGAAGCGGTTCACCGAGAGGAATGCGCACAGCACGGTTATTGTTATTCCGAACAGTATTATGGAGCCTGCCACAATGGCCAGCCACTCTTTGGGAAGCACGGTCATTACTCCCGGCTCGCGCTGAGCGATAAAGTAGAGTGCACTGCCCAAAATTATATTTGCCAATATTCCCGAGAAGAGGCCTATCCACATATTATGTAAAAGAAAGGGGCGACGGATGAATCCCCACGTTGCACCAACCAATTTCATCGTGTGCAGCAGGAATCTTTTAGAATAGATTGTCAGACGTACCATATTGCCTATGAGCGACCAAGCTATTATGGCCAAAAGAATGAACAGCACAAGCAACGCTGCGCCTATTTTGTGTATGTTGCTGTTTATGGCCTCGATGAGCTCTTTGTGGTAGATGACCTCCTTTACTCCTTTGTCGCTGCGGAGCTCTTTCTCTATTGTTGCCAGACTTTCGTTGTTGGCAAATTCGGGCTTCATAGAGAGCTCGATGGAGGCCTCGTAGGGGTTGTAACCAAGAAACTCGACGGGGTCGGTGCCCAGCTCCTTACGCTGCTCTTCGAGCACCTGCTCTTTTGATATATATACGCTGTTCTTAACGTAGCTGCGACGGTTGAGCCTCTTGTGGTAGTCGGCTATCTGTTGGTCGCTCATACTGTTGTCGAGCACCACCGATACGGCGAGCTCCTCGCGCACGTGGGTCGAGAGTGTCTGTGCGGCAACCAGCAGCAGCCCCATCGTTCCCAAAAGCACTAACACAAGGGTGGTGCTTACATAAACACTGAGTGTCTGTATTTTAAATCTCTTTCTGCTCATTTTCTTTTTCGGAATACGTAAATTATTGAACTCGAAGCGCTTGTCTTGTCAAATGAGGCTATCCAGCCTAAAAAACCGTTCCATAGGCCGCGCAGCGTGGCGCATCGTGCGCCTTTGTATCGCTCGCTGAGCATTGATATGTAGAATCCGTCAAAGGGCATTGTCTCTTGACGCTCCAATATGAATTTGTGCCTGCGTCCAAACTCCATTATTGTCGATGGGGTAAAGTGCCACAGGTGGCGCGGCGTGTCGTAGGCGGCCCAATTTTCGCGGTAGGTCTCGGCGTCGTACGACGAGCAGTTGGGGACGGCAATAATCAGAATGCCGCTCTCGTCGAGTATGCGGTAGAGGGTGTCCCAAAAATCGTGTATCTCTTGAATGTGCTCCATCACGTGCCACATTGTAATAACGTCGAATGTGGCCTCTTTTATTGTGCCCAGATACTCCTCGGGCTCGATGTTTATGCCAAGATTCTGCTTGGCCGACTGACGCGCCTGAGGGCTTTTATCTATTGCGGTTACATCCCAATCGGCCTCTTGCATTGCGTGGGCAAAATAGCCGATGCCTGCACCGTAGTCGAGCAATTTCCCCTTGCGCAGCATAGTGAGCCTTTTTACAAGGTTTACTTTTCGGCGCAGCATTATGCAACGCACAATGTGGTAGAGCTTGTTTATTACGCCCTTATCGGTGTTGCTGTGCGAGACGTAAGAGGGGGTGTCGTAGTAACGTCCAATCTCTTTTTCGTCGGGCACGTCCTGTGTAAAGACAAATGAGCAGTCGCTGCATTTGTATATGTCGAAAAACTCGCCCGTGGCAAAGTGGTCTTTGCACGAGAAACGCTTTTCAATGTTACTGCTGTTGCACAATGGGCAAGCATTGTATCCTATTTTGTGCATAGGGTAAATAGGGATTATCTGTTACTTAAAAGGTATAATCGTCCGAAAATGCGTACAAAAATACTGCATTCGGATTTAAAAACCCCTATTTTTTGGAAATAATTATGTTAAGGTGCTATTTTTTGCAAAATTTAACTGTTGGCAATCTGTTTTTTTGAGTATTTGGTGGGATATACGCGGGGTCTCTTCTGCGCTCGCTTGTTTGTATTTATATTATGTTAATAAGTCTAAAAAAAGAAGGGTAATTCTGTGCTAATTATTGACAATATAGTATGTACTGTATGTACTATTTTGACAGTATAGAAAGAGAGTAATATAATAAAACAGTCCTCATTTTGAAGAACTTTATAAACAACGAATATTATGAAACGACTATATTTTACCCTTATTCTGTTGGTTACTACGATACTGACAGCCACGGCGCAGTATTTTCCCGTTGACACGGCACGGCTAAATAACGCCTACAAAGTATTATTGCAAAATCCACAATCAAGCAAGAGTCAATCGGATTTTTTCAGAGCATTTCCCGATAATTGGGACGATTTTAACTCTACATATAAATATAGCGACAAGGATGGGTACAACTTATCAATGTATAGTCGAGCGTATGAGCACATAAAGGCGCTTGCGAAATGTTATGCAATAAACGACACTCTGTACTGCAACAAGTTAATAGCATTATCAGTTGGAGCCACGCTCGATGCCGACGCACCAAACCACCTGCAAGAATTGCTACACTATGTAATGCAACAAAGAAATAATGTATTTATGTATTGTTTATCGGAAATAGAAAAAGGTCATCAAATGCAATTTTGGCAATTCTATTGGTCGAATATAGTAGATGGGCAAAGCCAAGAAGAAGAATTTGAAGTGCTTTATAATATCAATAAAGAAACGTACCCTTGCTTAGTGGAAACAATGTCCATTGCATTTAAATACTTTAATAACAAAGTGCTTTTTATGGAAGATTTTCAAAATATGATGAAAATAAAATAACAAAAATGGTGATGCGATAAAAAACAACCTGTGTAAAAAATTATTACACAACGTAATAAAAGCTGCAAATAATGGAGAACTTAAAATTCATAAATAAAACAACAGTAGCTATCACGCTACTACTTTTGACACTTGTAGGATGCACCCCGATAGAATCAAGCGAACCAAGAATCGAGATTCAGTTTGTACAACAAATAGTAGATGAAGTATTTACATTAAAGGATTTATGCGAACAGGATTATGATAGTATATACATAATACCTCCATATTTCGATATTGAAAATAAAGAGTACACTAATCTGAAAATGTCGAACAATTTAAGGTCTCTTTGTAACATAAACACAGGAAATGAGACAATTTCAACAATTCTTTTTATTTGCAACGGTAAAGTCGAATCTTTTTCGGTGATAAAAAGGGCTGATGCCGATTTTGCAACACACGAAACAGAAAAACAGCATTTTTTCCCCTTTGAACAAAAATTCATTTTAGACAAAGATAGATATGTTCATATATACAAAGAATAGTATTATAATAAACATTGGTTTCAAATAAGTAAGTATGAGTAAAAATTTAGTTGCCTGCACACTGCTTTTTATCTCTGTTTTTGTTTTTCTCTCCTGTAGTAGCAAAAAAAAAGATGTCGCACCGGTGTATAACTCCGATTCTGTAACGTTGCACGGAACAAGTTTTTTAAAAGGTAAAATATCCTCAATAGTTTATAACGATGAGCAAGGATACGATTCGACCCTGTTCGTGTATAATGAGAAGCTGCATCCCGAAAAAGTGTTTTTTTACTCGGACGGAGAGATGGACGGCTCGTGCCTATATAGTTATAATGGCTATGACAGAATAGACTTACATTATTACGACTGCACCCCCAAGCAAACGTCGTATAGCATTGTGGAATTTGACAAGAAAAGGAATATAACCTTCTTGCGACGTTATGGATATATATATCCCGATACCGCCAATATGCAGTTGCTGTATATGAAACAAGATTCATACAACGAAGATAATAAACGAGACTTTGCTTTTGAATACCATTGCGACGGAATACCACTATATAAATATCGTTACAGCTACGATAGCGATGGCTGCGAGATTGAAGAATGTTATCTGGCAATCAGCGGCGATATATATTCCGTTACAAAAAGGAAAAGAGATAAAATAGGCAACATTATAGAGGAACGTATAAACTATCCTTGGGACAACGACGAATGGGAAATAATGAAAATAGAGTATCAATATGACGATAAAGGCAATTGGATTGAACGCAAGATAATTTCCGATGCTGAATATCTAAACAGACACACTAAAAGAAAGATATATTACCTTAATGAATAGAGTAGGTGTTATGACAATATACGTCGTACCCAAACGAAAATATGAGAATCGGAATTACAGAAGCGATTTTGATGATTACAGAGACGCCTATTGATGGTAAGATGGGCTTCTTTTGTAATCTCAAACAACCATTGTGAATAATTCGCTTTAAAAATATTAAAAAAGACTTTACATATTTTGTTTACTTGTTGTATTTTTGCACTGATTTTCAGTGGGCGCTATGGTGTGCCTTTTGTTTTATAGTAAAGTAAATTTAAGTATTATGGGAAAATTGTATCGTTCAAATGACCGAGTATTGGCCGGAGTCTGTGCGGGTGTTGCCGAGTGGGCCGGCTTTGATGTTAAATTATTGCGTATTATTTGGCTCGTTTGTGCTCTTTTTGGTGGATTCGGCTTGGTGCTTTATCTTATTTTGTGGATTATTATGCCTCAGAAGTCGGTTGGAGGAAATTATACCGAGCGTATGAACGAAAAACTCGGTCGAAAGTAACATTTGATATTGACACATAAAAAAGGCGCCTTGCAAGGCGCCTTTTTTATGTGTGTGTCTGATTACTCCTCGACAAGCTCGGAGAGTAGTGTGGCTGCGGTGGCGTCAACCACTCTGATTTTTACAAAATCGCCTATCTTGTGGTTGCCGCGGTTGAATACCGCGGTGCGGTTCTGCTCGGTGCGACCATAGAATTGCTCGCGCGAGCGCTTGGACACTCCCTCGATGAGTACCTCGTACTCTTTGCCTATGCAGCTGCGATTCTGTCGGGCCGAGAGCTCCTGTTGCAGGGCTATAATCTCGTTCAGACGGCGCACCTTTTCGGCCTCGTCAATGTCGTCGGCAAGATGACGGCTGGCGAATGTGCCGGGGCGCTCGGAGTATTTGAACATAAAGGCTGCGTCGTAGGCGCAGTAGCGCATAAGCGAGAGGGTCTCTTGATGGTCGGCCTCGGTCTCGCCCGAGAAGCCTGCGATAATGTCGGTCGAGAGGCCGCAGTCGGGGACTATGCGACGTATGGCGTCGATGCGGTCGATGTACCACTCGCGGGTGTATTTACGGTTCATTGCCTGTAACATACGGCTGCTGCCGCTCTGTACGGGCAGATGAATGTGTCGGCATACGTTGGGCTCCTCGGCAATTACGCGCAGTGTCTCGTCGCTCATATCTTTGGGGTGCGACGTTGTGAAGCGTATGCGTGCTGCGGGGGCGCGTCGGGCCACGCGACGCAGAAGCTCGGGGAAATTTATCGTCGTGCCATCCTCGGCAACAAAATTGTATGAGTTTACATTCTGCCCCAAGAGGATAATCTCTTTGTAGCCCTTTGCTATAAGGTCGTCGGCCTCGTTTAGGATGCTCTGAATGTCGCGGCTGCGCTCGCGTCCGCGTGTGTAGGGCACCACGCAATAGTGGCAGAAATTGTTGCATCCGCGCATAATGGAAATATAGCCCGATACATTCTTGCTGCAAATGCGTGTGGGGATTACGTCGCGGTAGGTCTCGGTGGTCGATAGCTCGATGTTCATTGCGGGATGCCCTTGCTCGGCCTCGGCAATGAGCTGAGGCAACGACAGGTAGCTGTCGGGGCCGGCCACAATATTTACTTTATACTGCTTGATGAGCTCCTCTTTTACTCGCTCGGCCATACAGCCGACAACGCCTATGAGCGTATCTTTGCCGCGGCGCAGAGCGTTGAGCTGGTCGAGGCGGCCGTAAATCTTCTGCTCGGCATTGTCGCGTATCGAGCAGGTGTTCAATAGAATAAGGTGCGCTTCGTTAATGTCGTCGCAGCTGTCGTAGCCCGCAACGCCCAGAATCGAACCAATTACTTCGCTGTCGGCTACGTTCATCTGGCAGCCGTAGGTCTCTATAAAAAGTTTTTTATTTTCCACAATCTGTCTTTGTTGTATATTTGCCGCGAAGATACAACAAAGATAGCAACAAGCGAGCGAGAAACACAAAATTTATTTTGGTGTTTTTTACAGCGAGCGCAGTCTGTCTTCGGTATTTATATCAAAGTTGCCAACAAGCGAGCGAGAAACACAAAATTTATTTTGGTGTTTTTTACAGCGAGTGCCGACAATCTTAGCTTTTTACAGCAAAGAATCGAATTTAAGCGCAGATAAGCGGGGGTGGGGAAATTGCCTTCCCAGCCCCTCCTTTCTTGCCCCTATTTAGAATAATGTTCCTTGTCAATTTGAAAATATTGCAAAAAAACTCTATATTCGCAGCAAAATGTCTCTATTTATGGAAAAAGAACTTTTTCGACACGAAATGAAAGTGCGCGACTACGAGTGCGACATTCAGGGAGTGGTTAATAATGCCAACTATCAGCACTATTTAGAGCACGCTCGGCACGAGTTTCTGCTGTCCGAGGGCGTCAGCTTCTCGAAACTGCACAACGAGGGCGTCGATTTTATGGTCTCAAAAGCAACGCTCGAATATAAGAACCCGTTGCGCGGCGACGATAAATTTTTCGTCTCCATTGCAATGAAACGCGAGGGGGCAAAGCTCGTCTGCCTGCAAAATATCCATCGTCTGCCCGACGAAAAGCTGTGCGTAAAGGGCCGCATAGAGATTGTCTCCATTGAAAATGGTCGTCTGACGCGCGGCGAGAAATTCGACGAGCTTTTCAACCATCTTCTGCAATAAACAAAGGTATTAACATTTAAAACACAAACAAATATGTCGTACCGCATAATAACAGCCGCCGAGGCTGCAAACTACATTAACGATGGCGACGGAGTGGGCATAAGCGGCTTTACTCTGTCGGGTACCCCAAAGACCGTCCTCCCCGAGGTTGCCCGTCGCGCCGAGGAGGCACACGCCGCCGGAAAACCCTTTAAGATTGACCTATACTCGGGCGCATCCACAGGCGATGCCATCGACGGAGCGCTCACACGTGCGCAGGCCATACGCTTCCGCGCCCCCTTTATCTCTAACCCGACAGTGCGCAACGCAATAAACACCAAAGAGATAACATATACCGACCTTCACCTCTCGCTGATGGCACAAGACCTGCGCTACGGCTTTATGGGCAAGGTAAATGTAGCCATCCTCGAAGCAGTAGATATTACCGACGACGGAAAAGTTTATCTTACAACAGCAGGCGGAATAGGACAGACAGTGGCCAATCTTGCCGACCGCATAATAATCGAGCGCAACACCTATCATCACACAATAGGGCTGCACGACGTTTACGAGCCCCTCGACCCCCCTTATCGCAAGGAGATTCCCATCTATAAGGCCGACGACCGCGTGGGCAGGCCCTACGTTCAGGTTGACCCCAAAAAGGTTGTAGGCATCGTAGAGGTTAATATGCCCAACGAGGTTGTTGTGTTCAAAGAGCTTGACGAAGTTACCCGCAAGATAGGCGAGAATGTGGTGAATTTCATCCTCGAAGATATGAAGCGCGGCATAATCCCCGCCGAGGGACTGCCCATTCAGAGCGGTATCGGAAATGTGGCAAACGCAGTGCTCAAAGGGCTCGAAGAGTGCAACGGAATACCGCCCCTATACCTCTACTCCGAGGTGCTGCAAGACTCAGTCATTAAACTAATGGAGCTTGGACGAGTAAAGGCCGGAAGCACCTGCTCGCTCTCGCTGAGCCGCGAGTGCCTCGACCACGTATATGATAATCTCGACTTTTTCCGCGATAAGTTAGTGCTGCGCCCCAGCGAAATATCGAATCACCCCGAGGTTATCCGTCGTCTGGGCATAATAGCAATGAACACTGCAATAGAGGTCGATTTATACGGCTGCGTAAACTCGTCGCACATCTGCGGCACAAGGCTTATGAACGGCATCGGCGGCTCGGGCGACTTTGCGCGCAACGCTTATATCTCAATCTTCACCTGCCCATCGACACAAAAGGGCGGACAGATAAGTTCCATAGTGCCCATCGTTACACACGCCGACCACACCGAGCACGACGTTAATATCGTGGCGACAGAGTGGGGCGTTGCCGACCTTCGCGGCAAGGGACCCGACGAGCGCGCCAAGCTGCTCATTGAAAAGTGTGCTCACCCCGACTACAAGCAACTGCTGTGGGACTATCTGAAAATCTCGAAATGCGGACACGTGAGCCACAATGTGGCGGCGGCGCTTGGAATGCACGCCACATTCGAGCGCAGCGGCGATATGCGCCTTACCGATTGGAGTAAGAATCTGTTTTGAATTTTATTAAACAAGTTAATTCGTTATTGCTAAGACTAGTTTCGGCTTCTTTGAGACTCTTTTCGGCATCTATCCATTTTGGGAATTTGAAAATAGCCCGCTATTCCCTGCATCCCCAAAATGAATATTTGCTCAAAAATAGTCCTCAAATAATCTCGAAATAAAATTAAAACAGATTCTAAATTTGCATAAAAATATATGCCTTTTTAATGAAGAAAAAACTTGTAACGGAAATGGGGCGAATGGGACGCGACGAGTTTGTCGCGTCCCAAAAACTGCCTCTTACGGTGGTGCTCGATAATATTCGCAGCCTGCACAATGTGGGCTCGGTGTTCCGCACAAGCGACGCCTTCCGCGTCGAGCGTGTGTTGCTGTGCGGAATTACGGCGACACCCCCTTCGGCCGAGATTCATAAGACGGCGCTTGGGGCCGAGGATGTTGTCGAGTGGCAATATTTTGCCGACACGATGCAGGCTGTCGAGGTGTTGCGCAGCGAGGGCTACGGCATCTACTCCATTGAGCAGGTCGAGGGCAGTATCCCCCTGCAACAGTTCGGGGTAGAGGATGGTGCGCGGTACGCCGTAATTCTTGGCAACGAGGTAAAGGGCGTACAGCAGTCGGTGGTCGATGCCTCGGACGGCTCCATCGAGATTCCGCAATTCGGCACAAAGCACTCGCTCAATGTCTCGGTTACGGCCGGGATGGTCATTTGGGAGTTTGCCCGCAAATTGGGATGGGTGAGATAATAAAGGATACTATAAGTATGTGGATTCTCTTGTGAATAAGAGAGTGGCAATAAAGCTTACTTTTAGAACAAACAGACCCCGCAGGAGCGTATTCCTGCGGGGTCTGTTATTTCTGCTTCTCTTTATTACAAAAAAGCGGAGCGGTGTTTTCTGTGTGTGTTTAAATTGTCAAAAGCATTATTACTGCTCCTCTTTCGACAAAGAGGAGCTGGCGCGTAGCGTCTGAGGAGTTCGATTGTGCGTCAAAATAAATGTTGTTTGCGGTTGTTTTAACTCCTCCCCCTCTCGTGAGCTCCTCTTTATTACAAAAAAG
>JAFQVS010000034.1 GCA_017407905.1 Bacteroidaceae bacterium
CTTTTTTGTAATAAAGAGGAGCTCACGAGAGGGGGAGGAGTTAAAACAACCGCAAACAACATTTATTTTGACGCACAATCGAACTCCTCAGACGCTACGCGCCAGCTCCTCTTTGTCGAAAGAGGAGCAGTAATAATGCTTCTTGTAAAGTATTACAAAATCATATAATTACAAGATTTAAAGATTTAATTATTTACCTTTGCAAAGAGATAATAAATAAGAATATGGCCGAAATAAACACAAAAGAATTAAAAGAGGCAAGAAGAAAGTTACGTAACAACCCCACACCTGCCGAAGCAGCACTATGGTCGCAACTAAAATCAAAAAAACTTGAGGGGACACATTGGCGGCGGCAATTTTCCGTCGGTAAATATATATTAGACTTCTACTGCCCATCACATAAACTATGCGTTGAGCTTGACGGGGAAGGACATTTTAATATGCTAAGCGATTTATTAGACTTAGAGCGTACCGAGTATTTAAAATCAAAAGGTATATCTGTTATTCGATTTGAGAACAGAGAGATATGGGAGAATATTGATAGAGTACTATTGATTATTAAATGCGAGTTATTTAAATAAAACATAAGTAAGAAAAAATAAAATACACAAAAAACCGCTCCTCTTTTTTGTAATAAAGAGGAGCTCCCCAACGGGGTGAAGAGTTAAAACAACCGCAAACAACATTATTTATAAACACTATAGAACTCCTCAGCCGCTGCGCGCCAGCTCCTCTTTGTCGAAAGAGGAGCAATAATAACGCTTTTAACAATTATCTCCCCAAAATACCGCTCCTCTTTATTACAAAAAAGAGGAGCTCCCGAGAGGGGTGAGGAGTTAAAATAACCGCAAATAACATTATTTTTTGATACACAATCGAACTCCTCAGACGCTACGCGCCAGCTCCTCTTTGTCGAAAGAGGAGCAATAATAACACTCCTAACAATTTAACCACAAAAAAATACCGCTCCGCTTTTTTGTAATAAAGAGGAGCTCCCCAGCGGGGTGAGGAGTTAAAATAACCGCAAATACTACGGCTCAGTAGCAAAAAGGTGTGGCCGAGATAATTTTATTTATCACGCATTCGGGATACTTATGCGGCTACCCTCTCTCTTATATTTTATACTTTTTGCTTGGCACGAAAAGGAGAGGAATTTTTAAACAGCCTTCTCGATATTATTTTCGGTAGTTTTTTATTATTGTGTTTAAGAAGCTGTTTAAATTTATATCGTTAAGTTTTTTATAGGTCAAAAATAGGATGTTTTATTATTTTTTGTAGGGCGCGTAGCGGGCTACGTAACCGAGAAAAAGAAGAAAAAAGGCATTTTTGAACATAAAAAACCACGAAATAACGACTTCCAATATACAAAAAAATATCTTTAGAAATTTAAACAGCTTCTAATTTTCTGCTGTACTTTTTGTGCTCAAAAAGCACCAAAAAGCTCGGCACGGACAAAACGGTCGCCCCCCCCGAAAAATCCGTAGATTTTCCGCATCCAACCCAAAATTTCCCAAAAATCCGATAAAAAGACAATTTTCCCCAAAAACACAAAAAAAAGGAATAAAATGGAACAATTGTATTCAAATTTTTTTATATTACTTTGCATCGAATTATAATTTTTTAATAAAATAAGGCGTAAACCCAAAAGTTACGCCTAAGGTTTTATGCGGCCCTCCCCGACAAGCGAGGCACACACAAAAGAGAAATATTATTTAACCATAATTTAATTAACTATGAAAAAGTTTTATTCTTTTCTTTTGGCAACTGTGGCACTACTGTGCTCAACAGCAGCCAACGCCTACGCAACAACCGGCGGATGGAGCTCTGTAAACACCGCAGCCTACGACGGAAAGTGTGGCGACAACGCCTATTGGACACTCGACGAGGGTGCGCTCACAATCTTTGGCGAGGGCGCAATGTACAACTATGCTGGCAACGATGCCAACCGCGCACCGTGGTACGCCGACCGCGAGAACATCACCAGCGTAACCATCGAGGAGGGTGTAACAAGCATCGGCAACTTTGCGTTCGATGATTGCTACAACCTTACAAGCATTGAAATTCCAAGCAGTGTTACAAGCATCAGCGACTATGCGTTCTATTATTGCACCAGCCTTACAAACATTGAAATTCCAAGCAGTGTTACAAGCATCGGCAAGAGTGCGTTCTATAATTGCATCAGCCTTACAAGCATTGAAATTCCAAGCAGTGTTACAAGCATCGGCGAAAGTGCGTTCGAGGCTTGCTACGGCCTTACAAGCATTGAAATTCCAAGCAGTGTTACAAGCATAGGCAATAGTGCGTTCTATAATTGCAGCGGCCTGACAAGCATTGAAATTCCTGAGGGTGTTACAAGCATCCGCCCCAATGCGTTCAGTGGTTGCTACGGCCTTACAAGCATTGTTTCGCACATTGCAGCCGAGAATCTGTTTGCACCCGGAGACAATGCTTTCAACGGAATAGATAATGACGCTTGCACCCTTTACGTGCCCGCAGGCGCCAAGAGCACATACGCTGCAACCGAGCAGTGGAAAGACTTTACAAATATTGTAGAGACCTACGACCTTACAGTAACCGCCGCAGGATACGCCACATTGTACCTCGGCACAGCAGTTGAGATTCCCGCGGGCGTCGAGGCTTACACCGCCGCCCGCATCGAGGGCGACCTTCTGAAGATGCAGGCTGTTGAGGATGTAATTCCCGCAAACACCGCAGTAATTATCAAGGCCGAGGAGGGTAATTACACATTTATCCCCAGCAACGAGACACCCGATGCCATCGAGGGCAATCTGCTCCGCGGCACACTCATCGACACCTACATTAAGCCCGCGAGCGCACAGACAGCATACGTCCTTTCTAAGGTTGACGGCATCGTTGGAATGTACCGCGCAAAATTGAAGGCCGACGGCACATTCAAGAACAATGCCAACCGCGTTTATATGCTTTTGGGCGAGATTAACGTGGGCGAGGGCGACCTTGACACAAGCAACCCCGGCGGACAGCTCAGTAATGGCTACCGCTTCGACTTTAGCGGCACAACAGCCATCGAGAGTGTAGAGACAGAGAGCGCAGCTCCTGCTGTTTACTACGACCTCAGCGGCCGTCGTGTAGAGAATCCCGCAAAGGGCATCTACATTGTGAACGGTAAAAAAGTGCTGGTTAAGTGAGTGCAATGATAGATAAGCTTGCTTAATCTATCATTGCCGAGCGCAAAGCACTTGGGCGCAGCCAAAGTGCTGGTTAAGTAAACAAGATTATTGAATAATAATAATGCTGACTAAAAAGTTTTATAGACTTTTTAGTCAGCATTATTTTAATTTTACAAAATGCACGCAAACAGAAAAAAACGCTCATCTTTTTTGTAATAAAGAGGAGCTCCCCGGCGGGGTGAGGAGTTAAAACAATCACAAATAACAGTTTTTATAAAGATTATCGAACTCCTCAGACGCTACGCGCCAGCTCCTCTTTGTCGAAAGAGGAGCAGTAAATGACGCTTTTAACAATTATCTCCCCAGCGGGGTGAGGAGTTAAAATAACCGCAAACAACATTATTTTTTGACACACAATCGAACTCCTCAGACGCTGCGCGCCAGCTCCTCTTTGTCGAAAGAGGAGCAGTAATGAAACCGCAGTAATGAAGCAACCAATCGCCCCGACAGAAAAACAAAAATGCGGGCACAAAAATGTACCCGCATCCGCCTATAATAAAACCCGATTATTCCTTACTCTTGTGGCTTATCATCGCCCTCGAAACGCTCCCTGCTGCGCTCAATAAACTCAATGTGCCGTGCAGCCTCGGCACGCATAGCCTGCACACTCTCGATGCTTTGCAGCACCTTAGCAAGCTCAAGAGTTTTTACAACCGCCGAGGCATCCTCGCGGCGCAGAGTGTAGCTTACGGGGTGCTTACCCGTGAGCTTTACATTTATATCGCCCTGCGCCGAGGCAATAAAATCCATAATGCCGCCGTCGGCCCCGTAGCGAAAATTCAGTCGCTCGCTTGTTACTCCCAGATGCTTGGACGACTGACGGCTCACAGGCTCGGTGCACTCGACAAAAGTATCGCCCACGCTCAGACGCACACCCGTGTGCTCGATTGCCTTGCCACGATAGACCGAGGTAATATAGGCAACGCCCTTCTCGCTTACCTGCGCACGCAGATAGGTGAGGCCGTAGTTGCTCTTGAGCGTCTGCGAGGGGAGCATATAATTACCCTCGTCCTGATAGCGTGTATCCTTTTCGAGGACAAACTCCTTGAGCAGACTGTCGCGCCGAGCCTTAAGAGAGGCAAGCTGCTCGTCGTAGAAACGGACACTGCGGCTCTGCTGCCCATACTCGACCTCACGCGTCAGCTCAAGCGCCTCGCGTCGAGCCTTGAAAGCCTTTGGGTAGGTGGCCCTGAGGCTGTCGAGCAGAAGCCTCGCCTTATCGTACTCCTGAGCCTCGTTTGCTATGCGCGCCTCGCCCAAAAGAGCCTGCGCCTGACGTTCAATATCCTCGCCACACGATGCGCAAAAAAGAGCCGCGAGAGCAAGAATTGTTAAATTTTTCTTCATTTTTGACATATTTTATTGCGCGAAGATATAAAATTATATTTAGAAAAAGCTACTTTTGAGGCACAGAACCCAACTAAAAATATCACACTATGAAAATTCCGACAATATTACTCACTCAAACGCTTGCCGATGGCAGCTTCACACTGAGCGACGCAACGGCAATGCTCATCGTGCTGTTTTTCTTTTTCCTTCTGGTGATTGCCCTGCTGCTTATATGCCGCGAGCCAATATGCTGGTATTTCAAGATTAACCAAATAAAAAAACAGCAAGAGGAGATTCTGCGCCTGCTGCGCGACATTAAGAAACAATAATGAATGTTCCATAAATTTAAACAGCTTCTAAATCTTTTTTATTTTGCCCACTTTTTGCTATCTTCGCGCAAACAATCGGAAACAACACTAAAAAACAATATGCACATACCTAATAGAGAAGAGCTTATAAAGATACTCGACACCCCCATATTCCGCAAAATATCGGAGACGGCCGACGAGCTTGGCCTCGAATGTTACGTCGTGGGCGGATATGTGCGCGACATATTCCTTGAGCGTCCGTCGAAAGATATTGACATTGTTGTTGTCGGCAAGGGAATAACAATGGCCCGCGCTTTCAGCAAGCGTTTGGGCAAGGGAGCTCATCTGGCCGTTTATGCCAATTTTGGCACGGCGCAGGTAAAATACCGCGAGCACGAGATTGAATTTGTGGGTGCCCGACGCGAATCATACACCCGCGACTCGCGCAACCCCATTGTCGAGGATGGCACATTAGAGGACGACCAGAATCGTCGCGACTTTACCATAAACGCAATGGCAATATGCCTGAACAGCGAGCGCTTCGGCGAGCTTGTCGATCCCTTCGACGGCCTGCTCGACCTTGAAGACCGCATAATACGCACCCCCCTTGAGCCGGGAATAACATTCAGCGACGACCCCCTGCGTATGCTGCGCTGCGTACGATTCGCCACACAACTCAATTTTTACATCGACGAAGAGACATTCGAGGCGCTGAGCGAGAATCGCGAGAGGATAAAAATCATCTCGCGCGAGCGCATCAACGACGAGCTCAACAAAATAATGCTCTCGGCCACCCCCTCGAAAGGCTTCATCGAGCTCGACCGTTGCGGCCTTTTAGAGCTCATCTTCCCCCAGCTGACAGCAATGCAAGGCGTCGAGGTAAAAAACGGCTACGGCCACAAAGAGATGTTCTACCACACGCTTGAGGTGCTTGACAACGTCGCAAAAAAGAGCGATAATCTGTGGCTGCGCTGGGCCGCCCTGCTGCACGACATTGGCAAGCCCCGCACCAAACGCTGGGACCCCATACAAAAATGGACATTCCACAATCACAATGCCGTGGGCGAGAAGATGGTAACAAAAATCTTCCGCGATTTTAAGATGCCGCAGAACGAAAAAATGAAATACGTTGCCAAGCTCGTGGGACTGCATATGCGCCCCATAGTAATTGCCGACAGCGAAGTAACCGACTCGGCCGTACGACGTCTGCTCTTTGACGCCGGCGACGACATTGACGACCTTATGACACTGTGCGAGGCCGACATTACCTCGAAAAACGAGGTACGCAAACAACGCTTCCTCAGCAATTTCGCCACCGTGCGCCAAAAGCTCAAAGACCTTGAAGAGCGCGACCGCATACGCAATTTCCAGCCCCCCGTCGATGGAAAAGAGATAATGGAGCTATTCGACCTTCCCCCCTGCGACACAGTAGGCCGCCTGAAGGCCGCGGTAAAAGAGGCCATCCTCGACGGCATAATCCCCAACGAGCACGACGCAGCCCTTGCCTATATAATGAGCGAGGCCGACAAAATGGGAATTGTAAAAAAGAGCCAATAAAAATATATGCAACCCGGTTGCAAACTAAAAAGTCTAACTTTGCAATTAAAAATTGCCAAAAGACAAATATGAACAAAAAAATATTGACAACAGCGCTTCTCCTTCTGACCACGCTCGCCGGCAGCGCACAGCAGCTAACATACGATAGCTATATGCAGCGAGTTATGCAGAATAACACCGCAGCAGTGGCCCAAGCAATGAACATCGACATTGCCCGCGAAGAGCTCAGAAGCTCAAAGAGATACAACGACCCTACCCTATCGCTGCAATATGCCAACAACGAAGATTGGGACAAAGAGTTGGGGCAGAGCATTGCCGCCAACCTCGGCTGCACATTCACATTCGGAGTGCGCAGGGCAGGCATACGATTGGCCCGGAAAGAGCTTCAGGCAACCACCGCCGTCTTTAACGACTATATGCGCAATCTGCACGCCGACGCCACGCTGGCCTATCTGCGCCACATACGCGCCAAAGAGCTTCTGCGCATAGCCGAGAGCCGCGAAGAATATATGCAGCAGTTGGCCCTGAGCGACAGCCTGCGCTACCTGCGCGGCGAGATTGCAAAGACCGCGTGGATAGAGACACGCTTAGCCGCAGGCCTCACCCACAACACACGCCTGCAAGCCGAGGCACAGATGCGCAACACCGCCGTCGAGCTGGGATACTATATGGGCAGCTTCGAGGGCATCGAGACATTAGAGGCAGCAGGCACACTCGACAAAGCCGCAGGCACACTCGAAAGCCCCGAGAGCTACATCGACAAAGCCCTCGCCAACAGAGCCGACATTATCGCCGCCTGCGACCGTGTCGAAATTGCCGAGGCCGAGAGAAAATTGGGACGCGCCCTGCGCCGCACCGACCTTCAGCTATCCGTCGGCGCCGAGTACAACAAAGCCGACCCCACATTCACCAAGCTAATGGTGGGCGCCGCAATCCCCCTGAAATTCTCTAATCTGAACCGTGGCGCGCGCTTAAAAGAGCAGGCAAAAATAAAGCAAGCACAAGAGAGCCTCGCCGACACCCGTATGATGGTAACCGGCGAGGTGCTGCAAGCCTACAACGACTGCCGCATCGCCAACGAGCAGAAAGCCACCTTCACCCGAGGGATGATGAACGAGACAGCCGAGCTACTCAACAGCAAGCGCAAGGCCTATCAGATGGGCGAAATATCCTTTGTCGATTTTATCGAGACCGAGCGCAGCGACAATATGATGCAAGAGGAGTACATAAACGCACTCTACCAGAGCGCCGCCGGCTTTGTCGAGCTTGAGCGCAGCGTCGGAGTAACCATAAAAGCCGCCGAATAACCCCCAAAAAAGCACACAAACGATGGAAGAGACACTACTACGCGAGCGCGGCATACGTCCCACGGCAGTACGACTGCTTGTGGTGCGCATCCTTGCCGAGGCCGACGCCCCCCTCTCCCTCGCCGAAATTGAAGCGATGCTCGACACCGCCCCAAAATCGACCATATTCCGCGCCCTCACACTCTTTCAGACACACCGGCTCGTGCACAGCATCGAGGATGGCAGCGGCTCACTAAAATACGAGCTGTGCCACAGCCACGACCACGACACCCTCAACGACCGCCACACACACTTCTTCTGCGAGGTGTGCCAACGCACCTACTGCTTCAAGCACATACAGATACCCGCAATAGAGCTTCCGCAAGGCTTCACAATGCACTCGGTAAACTACATTGTAAAAGGCATTTGCGACAAATGCAAAGCCAAATAATACATTTTGCGCACATTTTTACGTCAATAAGTACATTTTCGTATCAAAATAGCATCTGCATACGTTTTTTTTACTATTTTTGGCCAAAATAACTTTATAAACGCCAAAAAAGCAAACAGATGAAAAGACTATTTACCCTTTACACACTACTGCTATTTATTGTAACCACCGCATTTGCAGGGCCCATAAGCCCCCAAGAGGCACAAAAAATAGCATCTAATTTCTGGAAAAAGATAGCACCGCAAACGAGCAAAATACGTATGCAGCCCGCCGCCCGTAAGGGTCGCTCGACAAGCGGCACAGAGAGCAGCTCGCCGAGGCGGAATTACTACATTTTCAGCGAGGAAAACTCAAACGGCTTTATAATAATCTCGGGCGACGACGAGCTGAGCCCCATTGTAGGCTACTCGACAAGCGGCACATACACCGACGAGCAGATGCCCGCCCCCCTCATCGAGTGGCTCGAAATGTACGACCAATACGTCGAGGCCGTACGCGAGGGAAAAGCCTCTCGGCAGCAGCGCACCACGGGCACACGCATCGAGCCGATGCTAAAAACCACGTGGGACCAAGGCGCACCCTTCAATAAATTATGCCCCAAAATAGGGGTGCAATCGACCCCCACGGGCTGTACGGCAACAGCAGTGGCACAGGTAATGAAATTCCACTCGTGGCCCGAAAAGCCCACACGCTCAATCACGTGGGATAACAATATCACAGGCACCTCGGATTATATTGACATCTCAAAGCACACATACAATTGGGACAAAATGCTCAACAGCTACAACGGCATATACAACAACGAAAACGCAACAGAGGTGGCACAGCTGATGGTTGACGTCGGCAAGGCAATGAACAGCAAATACGCTCCCGAAGGTACAGGCGCCCACACATCGAGCGCAATATATGCCCTTGTCAACATATTCGACTACTCGTCTTCGGCACGCGTCTATAAACGCTCGGAGCACACCAATGAGACGTGGCTGGAGGTACTGCGCAGCAATCTCGAAGCGCGTCGTCCCATCCTCTATTTTGGTTACGACTTTCTAAACACCGCAGGACACGCCTTTGTGTGCGACGGCATCGACGAGAATAACCTACTGCACATAAATTGGGGCTGGGGCGGAAGCTACGACGGCTTTTTTGATATGGCATATATGCAGCCCTCGGGCATCGGCACAGGCGGCGGCACGGGACAATACAGCGTTGGACAGACTATGATAGCCAACGTCTATCCGCGCAAGAGCGGCGAGGCATTGCGTCAGGGCGACCCCACACTCTTTATGTTCACCCCGATGGAAATGCTGAGCGAGAACACCATAGACCGCTACGAGGCCACCATATCAATGGGACAGGCAAAATTCCGCGTAGCAGGATTCTTCATCAATTGGTCGCACTCGTCATTCAGCCTAAATTTCGCGGGCGACCTTATAAACGAGCAGGGCGAGGTTTTCCGTTACGAATTTTCGGGCGACAAATTCCGCCTGGCGGTCAACAGCCAGTCGGGACTGATATTCCCCTTTACAATCTATAAAAAAGATATTCCCGCAGGAAAATACAAGCTGCAACTAATGTGCAAGCAGGGCACGGGCGACTACGAACTTATCCCCGGCGCAAATAACGGCATCGAGGTAGAGGTTACCGACACAAAAGTAATAGTACAGAATCTGAACCCCCGTCCCGCCATCACACGCGTAACATTCTCGCCGCGCCCCGTATATGTTGGCGACAAAGTAACCTTCGAGGCCAAAGTAGTAAATAAGAGCAAAGACAACCGCCTGATACTCGTTGTCCCCGTGCTTAACACACAAGCAGGCGACGGCAGCTGGACAAGAACGCCACTGACCGACAACGCCAAGCTCATCGACGTACTCGACGAGCAAGAGATTGCCGTGCCCTTCAGCCCCAACCTTCGTCTGAACAACAGCGGTAAGTACTTTATCTCATTAGCTTATAATGTAAAGAACTATTATTTCGACTCCTCGACAAAATTTGACATAACAAAAATGTTCTACGCCGAAGGCACATCCGACACACTCGACATTAAGCCGCTGCCCTCGGGAGCACTGCCGGCCGTTATTCAATATGTCGTAAAGGATATAAACAATGGGGCAAACACCGACATAAAGATACGCATCAGCAACAGCTCGTCCAACGGCGAGGCATATTCGGGCACAATAGGACTTTTTGTGCAGAACACACAAAGTGGCAAAGAGTACCTTCTGAACACACAAAATGTAAAGAACCTCAAGAGCAAGGCCTACACCTATCTGAATTTTGCCACCAACGACTACATTCCCGTGCTCGACTCGGGACGCTATATGATTATCATCCGCGAGTTTAAGGACGGCAAATGGCAGCACGTTCGTCAGACGGTAGAAAATTGTTATTTCAGCATAAACGCCTCGTCGTTGGCACGTCCCTACGTATGTGCCCCGATGAACATAAACGATGGCAAGGTAGTTGTTCAGGGCGATGAATTTAACGTAAAAGTGAAACTCGACTACACAAAAGGCAGCCACAGCGGCTACCTGAAAGTGAGCACAGTTTACGGCACAACAGCCATTGTCGAGAGCGACCGCGTAGAGATTAACCTCGAAGCAGGAAAGCCCGTCGAGCTTACCATCCCCTGCCGATGCATCGCAAGCGCCCCGCTCGGAAAATGGCGTTTGGCAATGAAATACTACACAACAAGCAATATGCTTGTGGGCGACGTATCGAACAACACAATCACCTACCCCGACAACGGCAGCTTCTGGATAGGCGATAAGACCAACGTAATCGACACGACCACAGGCAGCACAAGCGTATCCGTATCGGGACAGAGCATAAACGTCTCGGGTGCAGAGGAGAATGCCTCGATAATGATATTCTCAATAGACGGAAGCCTCGTTTATCAGGGCACCGACACTACGATAAATGTCGCACCGGGACTATATATAATAAATGTAGTCGGCCCGAAGAGCAACGACACATTCAAAGCAATTGTCAAGTAAAAAAGCACACAAAAAATCATCGAGGCAGCTTTCTGTTAGAAGGCTGCCTCGATGATTTTTTGTACTCCCGACGAGAATCGAACTCGTATCTTAGCTTTAGGAGAGCCACATTCTATCCATTGAACTACGAGAGCAGAAACAGACACCACACAGACGGTGGCGCATCGAATCCGGCTGCGAAGATAGGCATTCTTTTGCAAAAAGCAAAAAAATGAGACGCTGTTTTATTCGACACGCCTCACTAACGGCCTTTCACAAAAGGCCCCCACAATGTTATAAACACTTAAATTAAAAAGCCGCCCGCGGAATTATCCGCACAAAAGCATTATATTCGCACCCGAGAAAAATAATCACAGAACAATGAGACAGCTATCGACAATTATAATGATAATGGTTGCTGCAACAGTATCGGCACAGAGCTACGAGGAGCTGTTCGAGCAGGCGACACAAGAATTAAAGCAGGAGCGATACGCACAGGCCGAGAGCCTCTATCTGCGCGCCATTGCCCGGGAGCCCTCGCACCGCCTCAACGAGTATGCCTACAGCAATCTTGCATTTGCACAGTGGACACAAGGGAAAGCCCCCGAGGCCATTGCATCATACACAAAAGCCCTTGCCCTGAGCCCCCAATCGACACAGATTATGCTGCAACGCGCACGCATTTATGTCGAGCAGGGCATCATCGACAGCGCCCTCGTCGATTACAGCAACGTCCTTACAACAGAGCCTCGCAACAGCCACGCACTCTTTATGCGCGCCTACATATACGGACAAAAAGAGGAATACACAAAGGCCTACGCCGACTACAATGCCCTGCTGGCCATAGAGCCGTCGAACAACGACGCTCGCCTGTCGCTGGCACTGCTCTACCACAAGGCCGGACGACTGAACGACGCGCTGATGCTTCTGGGGGTGCTCATCGACGGCAACCCACAAAATGCCGAGTATTATTATGCCCGCAGCAATGTACACCGCAAAGAGAATCTGGCAGCGCTTGCCCTTATGGACATTGAAAAAGCCATAGAGCTTGCACCACGAAACGCAGCCTATCACATTGCCCACGCACAGCTGCTGCTTGACACAGGCGACCGTCGCGCCGCCCGCAAAGCACTCGACCAAGCAGTGGCATCGGGCGAGCAACCCTCGACGCTTGTCGAGCTGTACAAACAATGCTCCGAAAATTAAAAAGAGGCGACAAGAGTAAATAAAAAACAGAGCAAGGCACTTTTTTAAAGAAAATAATACAATCTGTCAAAAAAAAGGTGTATATTTGGGCAACATTGGAAAAACATCAAAAAAAATGACAGATAAAAAAAATACACCCTACAATATCAGGGAGAAAAAGGAGAAGAACGCAGCATACCGTTCCCTTATCCGCGCCGAGCTGGCCGACGAATTGTACGATAAGATATTAAATATCGTCGTAGTGGAGAAGCGTTACCGAGATAAAGATTTTTCGGCAAAGGAGCTTGCTATGGAACTTGGGACAAATACCCGATACATTTCGGCAGTTATAAACTCGCGATTCAACACAAACTTCTCGTGCCTTGTCAACGAGTATCGCATTAAGGAGGCCCTGCACCGTATGACCGACAAGCGTTACAATAATATGACAATCGAGGAGATTGGCCTCTCGGTGGGCTTTGCCAACCGTCAGTCGTTCTACGCCTCATTCTTCCGCATAATGAACGAGACGCCCAACAGCTACCGCAAAAAACACAATAAGAACAAATAACTCCCAAAGGATGGAGCAGACGACACGCGACAAGATATTGGAAATAAAAAAAAGCGTGCGATTGGCAATGAACGGCGTAGTATCATCGTTGCAACGCAAGCAGGGGCTCGACTACAAAATAAACTTTGGGGTCGAGATTCCTCGTTTAAAGGAGATTGCATCGCACACCCCAAAGGAGCGCAGCCTTGCCCTTGCCCTTTGGAACGAGAATATTCGCGAGTGCAAGATGCTGGCCATCTTCCTAATGCCCAGCAGCGAATTTACCGCCGCCGACGCACAAGCGTGGATAGCCGAGGCGCCCTTTACCGAGATTGCCGACCAACTCACGATGCACCTTTTGCGCCGCCTCGATAGCGCCGCCACACTATCGCTCGAATGGATAGAGAGAGGCGAGGCATTGTTCCCCTACTGTGGCTTTCTGACCCTCTCGCACCTATTCCGCGAGCAAAGGCCCCTTGCCGCAGACGACGAGCAGCGCTATCTTAAAGCCACGGCCGACATACTATCGGGCAGCAACGGCAACAAAGTACTGCAAAATTGCGCCTACACGTCGCTGCAAAGATACAGCAGCATCGACGACAACTGCCACAAAAGAGTAACAAGCCACAGCACGCTGCAACACTTTTTCATTTAAAAAGATATAAAAAAAACGTACATACATAATTGTATTATAAAAAAAGAGATAACTTTGTAGCAACAACGCACGAATGGAGACAACCGCCACAGCCCCGATAGTAGAGCAATTGTTCACCGACTACCTGCGCGACAACAATATGCGCCGCACCACCGAGCGCTACGCGATACTATCGGCAATATACTCGATAGAGGGTTGTTTCGACATTGAGACACTGCTGAAGCATTTAGAGGAGAACGAAAAATTCCGTGTGAGCCGTGCAACCGTATATAACACAATAACCCTGCTGACAAAGGCCGACCTTGTGATACACCACTCCTTCGGCGGGCAGTCGCTCTACGAAAAGTGTTACGGAGGCGAGAAAAGCTACACAATATGCACAAAATGCCACAAGGTAGAAGAGATAAAAAACATAAAGATAAGCGATAATATAGCAACAAAAATAAAAAAGTTTCATCCGGCACACTACTCGTTGTACATATACGGACTATGCAGCAAATGCAGCCGCGCCCAAAAGCGCCGCAAACAGAAAAAAGCATAAAAGCACAACAGAAAGAGCCCGACAGAAACAAAATAAGCAAACATAGAAGAACAACGATATGAAAAAAAAGATTGACGTACTTTTGGGTCTCCAATGGGGAGACGAGGGTAAAGGCAAGATAGTCGATGTACTCACCCCTCAATACGACGTAGTGGCACGCTTTCAGGGAGGCCCCAACGCGGGACACACCCTTGAATTTGGCGGTAAGAAATTCGTATTGCGTTCAATCCCCTCGGGAATTTTTCAGGGCGACCAGATTAACATAATAGGCAACGGCGTCGTGCTCGACCCCGCACTCTTCAAAGGCGAGGCCGTAGAGCTCGAAAAGGCCGGATACAACCTAAAGAAAAACCTCTTTATCTCCAAGAAGGCCCACCTTATCCTGCCCACGGGCCGCGTGCTCGACGCAGCCTACGAGGCAGCAAAAGGCGATGCAAAAGTAGGCACCACGGGTAAAGGCATCGGCCCCACATACACCGACAAGATAAGCCGCAACGGCCTGCGCGTGGGCGACATTCTCGAAAATTTCGAGCAGAAATATGCACAGGCCAAAGCACGCCACGAGCAGATACTCAAGAGCCTCAACTACAGCTACGACCTCAGCGAGGCCGAGGCAGTGTGGCTCGACGCAATAGAGTACCTCAAGGAATTCCGCCTGATAGACAGCGAGCAGATGGTCAACGACCTTATGAACGAGGGTAAGAGCGTTCTTGGCGAGGGTGCACAAGGCAGCCTCCTCGACATTGATTTTGGCAGCTACCCCTTTGTTACATCATCGAACACAGTGTGCGCAGGCGCCTGCACAGGCCTCGGCATTGCCCCGGGCAGAATAGGCGACGTCTATGGAATAACAAAGGCCTACTGCACACGCGTAGGCGCAGGCCCCTTCCCCACCGAGCTCTTCGACGAGACAGGCGCACTGATGCGCGACCGCGGCCACGAGTATGGCGCAGTAACCGGACGCGAGCGTCGCTGCGGCTGGATTGACCTTGTAGCCCTCAAATACACCATAATGATAAACGGTGTAACAAAGCTCATACTAATGAAGAGCGACGTACTCGACACATTCCCCACAATAAAAGCCTGCGTGGCATACAAAAAAGGTGGCGAGACACTGAGCCATCTGCCCTACGACATAAGCGACGTCGAGCCCGTATATACCGAGCTTCCCGGATGGCAGTGCGACCTCACAAAAATCACCCGCGAAGAAGACCTTCCACAAGCCTTCCTCGACTACGTGAAATTCCTTGAGGAGCAGCTCGAAGTACCCGTGAAATATATCTCGATAGGCCCCGACCGTCAACAGACAATAACACGCAACATCTAAAGAGATACACACAAGATGTATCGGATAATAACGCAAAAAAACGATGCAGACCAATCTCTTTGATTCGTCTGCACGTTTTTATAACGTAGCTGCCCAAAGAAAAATATCGGGCACAGGGCAGCCACAAGAGCAAGAGAAGCCCGACAAAGTTTAATTTAAAAAGAAGAAAATGAACATTTTATCCCTTATTGGCATAACAGCCTATGCAGCCTCGGGCAGCTCCATAAACGGGGGCACCATCTATTGGATACTCTTCATAGGAGTAGCCGCAGTGAGCTACATTGTGCAGATGAACCTACAACACAAATTCGAGAAATTCTCAAAAATGCCATTAGGCAACGGAATGACCGGCCGCGACATTGCACAAAAAATGCTCCACGACAATGGCATATACGACGTAAAAGTAATAAGCACCCCGGGCCGTCTGACCGACCACTACAACCCCGCCGACAAGACCGTGAACCTGAGCGAGGGAGTATATAACTCATCGAGCGTGGCAGCAGCAGCCGTTGCCGCCCACGAGTGCGGACACGCCCTGCAGCACGCAACAGCCTACGGCCCTCTCACAATGCGCTCGAAATTAGTGCCCATAGTATCGTTCGCCTCTAATTGGATGACGTGGATACTGCTCATCGGAATATTCACCGTGCAGATGTTCCCCGGCATACTCTTGGGCGGAATATTGCTCTTTGCAATGACCACACTCTTTAGTTTCATCACACTCCCCGTCGAGATTGACGCCAGCCGTCGCGCCCTTGCGTGGCTCGACAAAGGCGGAATATGCAGCGCCGTGAACCACAAGGCAGCAAGCAGTGCACTACGCTCGGCCGCCTATACATACGTCGTTGCGGCACTCTCGTCGCTTGCGACACTCATCTACTACATAATGATACTCCTTAACCGACGCGACTGACAAACAGCGCTCACACACAAAAAACACAATACAAAAAACGTAAAGAAAATGGCAGCAAAACCATCAATACCTAAAGGCACACGCGACTTTTCGCCCATCGAAATGTCAAAGAGAAATTACATATTCGACACAATACGTGCCGCATTCCACCTATTCGGATTCCAGCAGATAGAGACCCCCTCAATGGAGAATCTATCGACCCTTATGGGCAAATATGGCGAGGAGGGCGACAAGCTCCTCTTTAAGATACAAAACTCGGGCGACTATTTCAGCGGCCTCACCGACGAAGAGCTTCTGAGCCGCAACGCCGCCAAGCTGGCCTCGAAATTCTGCGAGAAAGGCCTGCGCTACGACCTCACCGTCCCCTTTGCCCGTTACGTCGTGATGCACCGCGACGAGCTCACCTTCCCCTTCAAGCGCTATCAGATACAGCCCGTGTGGCGTGCCGACCGTCCGCAGAAGGGCCGTTACCGCGAATTTTATCAGTGCGACGCCGACGTAATAGGCAACAACTCACTCATCAACGAGGTAGAATTGATACAGCTCATCGACTACGTATTCAGCAAGCTCGGCATACGCGTGGCAATAAAGCTGAACAACCGCAAGATACTCGCAGGAATAGCCGAGGTAATCGGCGAGCCCGACAAGATTATCGACATTACTGTGGCCATCGACAAACTCGACAAGATAGGGCTCGACGGCGTTACAGCCGAGCTGCGCGAGAAAGGCATCGGCGACGAGGCCATTGAGAAGCTCCTGCCCATCCTTCAGGCACAGGGTAGCAATAGCGAGAAGCTCGCCACAATAGGCAGGGTACTTGCCCAAAATGCCACAGGCGCAAAAGGCGTCGAGGAGACAACATTTATTCTTGAGACCATCGAGAAACTAAATATAAACAGCAGCCTCGACCTCGACCTTACCCTCGCACGCGGCCTAAACTACTACACAGGCGCCATACTCGAAGTAAAAGCCCTTGACGTAGCAATAGGCAGCATCAGCGGCGGCGGACGCTACGACAATCTCACTGGCGTCTTTGGGCTCGACGGCGTCTCGGGCGTGGGAATCTCCTTTGGAGCCGACCGCATCTACGACGTAATGAACCAGCTCGACCTTTTCCCCAAAGACTCCATTCTCACGACACAGATAATGTTCGTTAATTTTGGCGAGCGCGAGGCCCTGCACTCTCTGAGCCTTATTGCGCAGATACGCGCCGCAGGCCTCTCGGCCGAGCTTTATCCAAGCAGCGACAAAATGAAAAAGCAGATGGGATACGCCAACAACCACAATATCCCTTACGTGGCCATCATTGGCGAGAGTGAGATGCAAGAAAACACAATCGCCGTCAAGAATATGAGCAGCGGCGAGCAAAAGAGTATGAGCATCGACGCCCTTATCGAGCTTCTAAAGGGATAAACCCACCACAGAAAACACCGCATACTATGAAAGGAAGAAGGCTGCTCATTACGTTGTTTCTAATGCTCGCAAGCCTTGCTGCATCGGCACAACACAACATTCCTCCCACACGATACAATTGGTCGAATGTGGCAAGCACAATCACCGAGGGATGCACAAACGACTACGACCGCGTAAAAGCAATCTACAAATGGATATGCGCCAATATAAGCTACGACACAAGCTACAGCATCTACCACGCCGACGCCTGCTGGGACAACAAGCGTGGCGTGTGTCAGGCCTATTGCGAGCTGTTCTATTATATTGCGCAAGCATTAGACATTAGGGTTGACATAATCTCGGGGCGCTCAAAGGACATATTGGGCAACTACGGCGACCACGCTTGGATATATGCCGAAACCAACAAAGAGCGCCACGCAGGAATACTCATCGACCCCACGTGGGGGGCAGGCTCGGTAAACAACGGAGTATTTAAGCGCGCCGACAATGATATGTCGTGGTTCCACGCAAGCCCCTATCTTATGGCCTGCACACACTTTCCGAAAGACGCATCGTATCAGCTGCTCGAGACACCAATATCGAGTGAGCTGTTCCATCGTCTGCCACCCCTCTACCCCGAGTTAGAAACAATAGGATTCGACCCCAAGGCTGTTTTCGAGCACGTAAAGCGCAATCCCAACGACTTTCCCGGTTACTACTGCAACGACGGCAATCCGCCTTTTTACGTCGAAGAAGTGCCCCTGCTAAAGACGCTGCGCCCCGGACACACCTATCGCTTCGCAATAAGGAAAAAAGATAAAGATTTTACCATTATCTGCGACGGAGAATGGGTACACAGCAAAGATTGGCAATACAATAACGGAGTATATACATTGGACTACACCGTCCCCCGCAGCAGTAGCCTTAAAATATCGTGGCACGACAAGACAGAAAATACATATTACGCAAGTATTTATTATGATATTGCCACACCGACAGCCGAGGAGTTGCGCATACTCGAAGAGCTGGCCCGACAAGAAGCTATCGCGGCCGACAGCGAATCGGACACAGGCGGTGAAGACGAGCAGCAGATGAGCGGCGACATTCTGAGTAACGCAATAGACGACGGCAAAGCATCGAGCCCACCCTCTTTCTACAGCAGGGAGCTGGTAAGTATCGTAGATATACCAATGAGCGGAACATTAAAGGCCGGAGAGAGCTACAGCTTCAGAATTGCACCTAAATGTTTGGGAAAATGGGCTATCATCAACAATAACAATTGGGTACACAGCTGGACAATGAGCCGCGACGGCAAAGAGCTCGAGATTACATTTACGCCCCAACGCGGAGAGCTAAAAATTGGCGTACAAAAGGAGTTAGGGGGCAGCTATCACATCTGCGTAGAATATAATGTGGAATAAAAATAGCGGACACATCAAAAATGTGTCCGCTATTTTATACTCGCATAAAAGAGACCCGTAAGCCTCGGAGCGCGTGCATCGAGTGTCAATGCCACACGCCGTGGTCGCCATCGACCTTCCAATAACCATCTTCGTCGAGCAGGAGCTTCACCGTTAAACGGACATTCTGCCCACTAATGTTCTTTGTTGTTAGGATGACCTCGGCATTCTCGCCGTCAATGGTCTCGCTTACTACATTATACACGGGCTTATAGTGGGCCGTTGTCTCCATATACTGTTTAGATGCAGCGGCTATCCTGAAATAGTCGTTAAATACTTCGCGCTGAATCTGGTCGCTTATGTGTATTTTATTTTGCAGCGTGGCAGTGTCGGCCGTTGTTATGGCCTCGAACACCGAGAGTGCCACCTGCGAGGGCGCCTCGCCCAATGCCTCTCTGTGGCATCCTGTAAATGCCACCGGTATTAGTGCATAGGCCAGAAAATATAATACTTTTTTCATAATTCTTTTTTTTGCATTTATGATAGTGCAAACTTACGAAAAATATTCTGTTTAAATGTCTATTTAGGCAAAGAAGTGTTTTTCTTTTCCCACAAATGGGGATTTATTTGCTATCTTTTCCTCTGTGCACTATCTTTTAATAAGATAGGCGGCGCCTCGGAAGAAAAATCAAGTAAACTTTTTTTTCTTTTCTCGGCTTGCACTATCTTTGCCACGGATAATCAATTATACCGTATCTGATTGATACACAAATAGCGAATGCTATGGTAGAAAGTTGTTGGTAACGATTTGGCGACTTTGGAATTGCACCAATCTTCTGCATTCTGCTTTACATAAAACAGGCTACACCTCGGCATAATTAAAACAAGATTTTTTTCTGCTCTCGGTTTGCACTATCTTTCTCAAACAACTCTGATACAAAAGTATCCAAACTCCTTGACAGAACAAAGAGTTTGGATACTTTTATACTATAACTTATTAATAACCTACTTTGCAAAACTTCCGTCTTCTTGCATTAATTCACCACTATTCTGCAACTAAATAAGTATATTATTCTTTTAACATAGTTTTATTAAAACTAACAAGTCCATTATACAAGGTTATTTAAATTTGGAGTAAAGATTTAATAACAAGTTACAGAATCCCCATAATCCACCCAATCCTCCAATTGCCTGAATACATGTTTTTAGCCAAAAAGTAATGTTTGGAAAGATTTGTAATATGATAATTGAGACCAAAGAAATAATAATAGAGATGTAAATAATATTATTTCTTCGATTTCTTTTTTTATTTTCAACTTCAGATTGTTTGTCTAATCGTTGTTGTTCTTGAATATTAGCTATTTGTTGGGATATAGCAGATAAGCGTTTTGATAAACTTTCATTATCTTTCTGTAACTCTTTATTCCTCTGAATTTCAGCTTTATGTTTGTTATCTGTCTCTAGTTTGTTGTTTCTTTCTTTTTCAATTATTGAATGTATGGCTTTATTGAATTCTGCAGGCTGAGAATTTGAAGTGTGAAGCAAACGTTGAATATTAATAGTTGATTCTTGAGATATTGATGACAACAATATTTTGTAATCATCGTTAGTTATATCATTTATCGTAGATATTGCTTCATCAAATTCATTTATTATATCTCTGCTAGGGTATTCTTCTGATAAAGTTTGAGCGATTAATTCATTTAAACCTATTGATGATACTTTTCCAGAATATTTAATTGGATTTTGCAAAAACAATAAACTTGTTAATTCTTCTGGTAATATTATTTCGGGGGCATTTCCATTTATTTTTTTTGCAATATTAAACTCACACAATTTTTTATTTGCTGTGATAAACCAATAACTTGCTTTTTGTAATAACTTTTTATTAGAATCGTGCTTACGTTTTTCTCTAACAAACATATAAGCAACGACATCATGCAAAGCTGTATTCTTCTTATATCGTATTTCCTTCAAGTATTTCGCATCATCAGAAACAGATATTTCATTTATATAATTATCGGAAAATTTATCAATATTTATTTTATAATCTTTCGTTAATATTTCTTCAAGTTTTCCATTTAAATTAATTAACCACGTTTTATTCTTTTTTAAACGTTCACACGCTTCATTAATAGTGGAAGTTGGAGCTTTTCGGTCATAACGATGTATAGCATTCTCTATGCTGGTTCTAATTTCTTCAAGAGTAATACTCATAATTCTGACATTACCTCCTGTTTCATGAATTAAGTTGACTAATTCTTTTGTTGGTAGAGTGTCTTCGGATCTCTGTAAATCTAAAAGTTCTAGAACAATCTGCGTGTCTAGATAATATGAAGTTCCCCGTTCCATTTTTGCATCTAAATCCAGCTCAGATTCTAAATACGATGCAATAACAGATCCTATAAAAATTTGTTTTGTTGTACTATATAGCACATCGTTGTATTGTTCAATATACTGCAAAAAGCGAACGTGTGGAAGGAAAGATCTCGCTGAATCGTTTATGTTTATTATATTACTAACTCTTCCTGATAAAAATGAGGATATTCTGTTTTTGTTTTTGTTTATAAATTCTGAGAAGGTCGGGATATTTTCTACTTTATCGCCAGATTCTTTAGTAAATGTTTCAAATGCTTGTTGCAATGCATTTGTTTTACGTCTTTCGGCCTCATATGAATTTTCAATATTGCTAAAAGAAAATGATTTAAAAGAAAAAAAGAAATTATTACCGCTTTCTACAATTTGAAAATCAAATTTACTTTTATCTTTTCGTGACAAATCATTTACTACAGATTTAATAAGTTTACGAATAATTAGTAACGGAACATTTATACCATATTCATCAGATATTATATTTCGTATATCTTGGTCAGAACCACGACTTTCTTTTTTTGCGTATAATGATAGAGCCCTTTTACATATTGGAATGTAGACAGTTCTATAAATATCCGTACTATTTTCTGTAAGTGCAGCAAAAAAAGAATAAGTTGTTAATAGCTGTTCACTCATCATATAATATTATTTCTAGTTTAAAGTAAATTTTCAGATAACAATTATTTTTTTAGTTATTGACAAAGAGGAATTATGTTGCCTAGCATTGTTAGTTGTAATTATATTGTCTAAATAATTAAAAATAAAATTAAACATACTATTTTAATCTAACCTGAAAGTTCAACTTAAATGACAATGTCCCATCTACCTCTTTTACAATAGTAGCATACTTATGTTTAGTTGTACTTGAACGCTCCAAGTATGCATTTGAGAATAAATAATCCTCAAATCTATTACGGTCATAGAAGTGGTAACAAAGTATCTCACCATCCTTTTTCACTACCAAGTAGCCACCATTGGCGTCAAACTTGCCACTCCATGCTGTTGCCGGCATCATACCCAATGCTGCCGAAGTTAATAGATGTTTGATTTTGTAGGCATAAAATGGAGAAGCCTGTCCTACATCGTATTTTAAAGGATTGGTTTCTGTAATCTTGTCCGCCAATTCTTTCAATGTTGAAACACCGGTATTCAGCTGCTCCAACAATAAGTTTGCAATAATAGCAGGCAAATCGCCATCAAGCATAACAAGGTTGTTTCGGAATGTAGAATTATCCACTTTCTCGAATACCAATGATGCACCTTTCTTCTTTATGGCATTCACTCTTTCAATAACTTTATTGCGTTTGGGATTGATGGAATTGATTGCTGTTATTTCATCATCTGAAAAATTAACTCCGGTTACCTTAAAGTTAAAATTGGTGGCTTTACTCGCATTCAACAATGTCGAATCACCTCCTAATTGAGACTTAATACTGAATCCCATTTCGGAGTTGATTTTTGTTCTGCGGTCATGCAATATGATTCGAATATCTGTCTTATCAGAAGATTTTGCCTTCAACGAATGGCA
>JAFQVS010000035.1 GCA_017407905.1 Bacteroidaceae bacterium
CACCCTTAAAACAATCGTAAACCGCAATGACAAGCAAGCCTCCAACCGAGTGAGCGCACTGTTGCCTCACGAGCAAAGGAGGCTGCGACAATTTCTTTAGGTGCAGTTTTTTTGCTTACTTTTTTTAAGAAAAAAAGTAAGTCCTAAAGTATAAAGTGAAAGAGAGAATAGCCGCACAAGTATTCCGTGAGGGTAATAAATAGAGTAATCTCGACCACACCTTTTTGCTACTGAGCCATTGTCAAGGGCAATATTGCATAACAGTCAATAATCCACACAGCCCCCGACAGCACATTAGCAGCAGTCGAGGGCTATTTTTCGGTAATAATCCTCGCTGCTTAAAGCAAATATTCGTATCTTCGCACAGCAAAAAAGAAATCACCCCGCAGATGAACCTCGAATTATTCATAGCCCGACGCCTATTCGGCACACGCAAAGGCGAGCACCGCGTCTCAAGACCCGCCGTAACCATTGCCCAATGGGGTGTGTCGGTGGGAATAATAGTAATGATAGCGTCGCTGTGCATAATCGTTGGCTTCAAGCACGAGATTAAAGAAAAAATCATAGGGTTCGGCGGGCACATACAATTGCGCAACTACGAGGCATCTGAGTATGGCGACAACCCAATAACCGTCAGCGACAGCGACATTCAAAAAATAGCATCGGTGGCGGGCGTAAAAAGCGTGCAACAATTCATCCACAAGGCCGGACTAATATCCGTGGGCGACGAATTTGAGGGAATTATCGTCAAAGGAATAGGCAGCTCCTACGACACCGAGTTTCTTGCTTCGCACATTGTCGAGGGCACCTTTCCCGCATTCAGCGACACGGCAGCATCAAACAAAATAGTTATTTCGCGCCTCATAGCCAATAAGTTAAGAATATCCTCGGGCGACAAAATAAACATATATTTCATTCAAGACGGAATAAAAGCGCGCCGTATGATAGTCGAAGGCATATACGAGACCAATCTAAGCGAAATGGACGAGCTATTGGCCCTAACCGACATATACACCACCCGACGGCTGAACAATTGGGACAGCGACCAATCGGCCGGGCTCGAAATTTCCGTTGCCGACTACGACAATCTCGACGCAATAAGCGACACCCTCATCGCCACAATAAGCGAAATTGCCGATGCTCACCGTCAGCGGCTGTTTATTCAGACCGTCGAAGAGAGCAACCCCCGAATGTTCGCGTGGCTCGAAATTCTCGACGGCACAGTGTGGATAATCCTCGTCCTTGTGCTGGGCATCGCAGGCTTCACCATAATCTCGGGCCTGCTGATACTAATCCTCGAAAAAAGCAACCTTATAGGCATACTCAAAGCATTGGGAGCACACAACGCCTCGGTGCGCAAAATATTCCTCTACTATGCAATGTTCATCATCGGCCGCGGACTATTGTGGGGCAACATTATAGGCCTTGCGCTGTGCTATCTTCAGAAGCAGACAGGTATCATCGCCCTCGACCCCACAATGTACTATATGGACCGCGTGCCAATAATGTTCACGTGGTGGCTGCTGCCAATGAACGTCGCAATGTTCATAATCTCGGTTGCAATGCTCGTGCTCCCCTCGATGATAATTGCACACATTGAGCCCACAAAAGCCATAAAATTTGAATAAAAAAACAATCGGTCGAAAAACAGAAATTTTTTCGACCGATTATCATTATCCTCCAAAAGAGCACCTTATATAGTATCCGAAAAATAAGCCTTTGGAAGCGCACGGCAATTATACCCGAAAGCCATCGCCTCGCCATACGCCCCGGCCGAGCGAATGGCAAAAATATCACCGCGGACAGTGTGCGGAAGCTCCATATCCTTACAAAAAACATCCGACGACTCGCACACAGGGCCCACAACGTCATACACCTCACACGGCCCCTCCGACGAGAGATTCTCAATCTTATGATACGCCCCATACATTGCCGGACGCACAAGGTCGTTCATTCCCGCATCCACAATGGCAAACTGCTTGCACGTACCACGCTTCACATACGTTACGCGCGTAATAAGCGTGCCACACTGCCCCACGAGGCTGCGTCCCAACTCAAAATGCAGATGCTGCCCCTTCTGAAGATGCAGATGCTTGGCATACGTCGCAAAGTAAAGCGCAAAATCGGGAACGTCGTGCTCATCGGGCTCATCATATCTTATTCCCAATCCACCGCCCACATTTATATGCGGCAGGACAATACCGCGGCTCTCGCGCAGAAGCGTCTGAAGTTCATTCACCCTTCCGCACAAAGCAATAAAATCATCCATCACAAGAATCTGCGAACCAATGTGAAAATGCAACCCAATCAATTTCAGATGCCCGCACGCCTCGATGCAATCAATCACCTCGTCCAGCTGCTCATAATTCACACCAAATTTATTCTCGGCAAGCCCCGTAGTGATATTAGCGTGCGTGTGCGCCCCCACATTAGGATTCACACGGATAGCCACCTGCGCCACCCGCCCACGCTCGGCAGCAAGCGCCTCAATGGCCATCGCCTCGGGAACCGACTCCACGTTGAAGCAAAAGATATTGGCGTCAAGCGCCTCGGCAATCTCGCGGTCAGTCTTTCCGACCCCCGCAAACACCACCTTCTCTGACGGGATTCCGGCAGCAAGCGCCGCCCTCACCTCGCCACCGCTCACACAATCGGCCCCGATGCCCTGCTCGTGCACCGCGGCCAGAATACGCGCATTAAAATTGGCCTTTATAGCATAATGAACGTGAAAATTCTCATATTTTGCAGCCTCGCGCAGAGCCGTTGCAAGCGTCTCGCGCAAGAGGTCCATATCATAGTAATAAAACGGCGTCTCAATATTATTGAACGCCGTTAAAGGAAATTGAGCTCTCATACAGTGTAGGGAAAATCACTTTTTAGAGTTAAAAATCGTCTCACTCAACGAGCGCAGAGCACGCTCCTTATCCTCCTCGCGCACAAGGAACGAGATATTATAATTACTACCGCCATACGACACCATACGCACGGGAATATCCTTCATCGCCTCCATAGCACGCGCCTCGAATCCCACATTCTCCCAATTAAGGTCGCCCACCACACAAATGATGCACATATCACGGTCGATGGTAACCGTGCCATATTTCTGAAGCTCATCGACAATATGGTCGAGCTTGCGGTCGTCGTCGATAGAAACCGAAACACCCACCTCCGAGGTACAAATCATATCAATCGAGGTCTTATAAGTCTCGAACACCTCGAATACCTTACGTAAAAAGCCGTAAGCCAACAACATACGCCCCGACTTAATCTTGACAGCCGTAATACCCTCCTTAGCCGCGATAGCCTTAATCTCGCCCGGACGAGTGAGATTATTATCAATGAGCGTACCCTTTGCCGAGGGGTCCATCGTATTAAGCAGACGCACGGGAGTACCCGTGAGCTTTGCGGGAAGAATACAGGTAGGATGCAAAATTTTTGCACCAAAATAAGCCAACTCGGCCGACTCCTCGAAGTGCAGATGATGCACGGGCGAGGTATTATCCACAATACGCGGGTCGTTATTGTGCATTCCGTCAATATCAGTCCAAATTTGCACCTCCTCGGCATTCAGCGCCGCACCAATGAGCGTAGCCGTATAATCGCTGCCTCCTCGCAACAAATTATCCACATTACCCTGATGATTAAGACACACAAAACCCTGAACAATGTATATACGTCCCACAGCGTCAAGGTTGACAAGCTGCAACAGATGCTCGCGGATATAACCGAGGTCGGGCTCGCCGTTCGACGCCAGACGCATAAAGTCGAAAGAGTTTAAAAGCACCGCGTCGATGCCCATCTCCTGCATATACAGAGCCACCATATTGGTTGACATAAACTCGCCCTGCGCCACAATCTCCTTCTCAAGGTCGGTAGTCAGCGGACGGTTGGCAAGCTCGCGCAGATGATTGAAAATCTCGCTCACCTTATTGCTTGCAGCCTCGGCATACTCTCTTGTCGAGTAAAGGTCTCTAATCGTCTGTTTATATTTATCCTGCAACACAGTCGAGTGCTCGCAAGCGCCCAGCACATTACCATTGCGCAGATAATTTGTAAATTCTATGAGTGAATTTGTTGTACCCGACATTGCCGAGAGAACAACCACTTTTGTTTCGCCATCGGAAATAAGTTTCACGACCCCTTTCATACGCTCGGCCGAGCCCACCGATGTTCCTCCAAATTTCAGTACTTTCATTTTTATGCTTTAATTTATTAAATTCTCTATTATGTTCATTATCAACAATCCACTGTCTGAACGTCGCCATCCTCTGTTTTTTCCGTCGCGACGGCTGCCGCGGGATTTTCAGCCACGGCGGCCGCAGTATTTACCGCCACAGATGCCTCGCTGTTAGCCACCGGGGCAGCCACGGAATTTTCGGCAACGACCGCTGCGGGAGCAGCCACGGAATTTTCGGCAACGACCGCTGCAGGAGCAGCCACGGGATTTTCGGCAACTACCGTCACCGGGGCTGCCGCGGGATTTTCAGCCACAGAAGCCGCGGGATTTTCAGCTGCGACTACAACGCTATTAACCACAGGTAGTGCTGCGATAATTTCTTTAGCAGCCGTAGCAAGCGATGCAGGATTTACAGGCTGCGCACTAAGACCCTCACGACCCTTCTCGACCTTCAGACAACCGCCCGCACACCTAAATTCATAGGCCGGATAAGCCTCAAGCCAATGCTCATTATGCGTAATCATCAGCACCGCAGTACCATCCTCGCGGCATATACGGTGCAAAAGTTTCATAATCTTATGCCCCGTTTCATTGTCAAGATTACCCGTAGGCTCATCTGCAAGCAACAATTTCGGGCGGTTCAATATAGCCCTTGCAATAACCACGCGCTGCTGCTCGCCACCCGAGAGCTCGTGAGGCATCTTGTAGCCCTTAGGCGCAAGCTCCACAAGCTCAAGCACCTCGACAATGCGCGCTTCGCGCTCCTTCTTCTTTTTCCATCCGGTGCAGCGAAGCACAAAATCGAGATTATCGTGCACATTTCTGTCGGTAAGCAATTGAAAATCCTGAAACACAATACCAATCTGCTTGCGCAGGGACGGCAGTTTGCTTCGACGCAGTTTGCGCATATCAAACTTATCGAACAGAATAGCATCGCCACTATGCACGGCAACCTCGCCATAGATAGTTTTTATAAGAGACGACTTTCCCGACCCCACAGCACCTACCAAATAGGCAAATTCTCCGGCATTCAAATTGAATGTTACATTCTCCAAAATAATCTTGGAGTCAATGTGAATATCTACATTCTTGTAATTTATAATGGGCATATTAAGGCTATATAATCTTTCCCGCGAAGATATAGAATATTTTCCATAAAATTGATATAAAAGCACGAGAAAGTTAACACAAAAAGGAAAAAACTGACAAATTGACAACAGAGCGAGCTCTTTTATTAAAAACATCACACACTCGGCACACATTTAAAATCTTTTAAGCCGGCAATCCACTATTATTTATAAAAAAATTGTACTTTTGCATTTTGGAACAAAAACAACAAAAAAAACAAAATGGCAACAACATATACCTCTATATTATTCTCAAAGGCCCCAAAATATCTGCTCGAAAAGAGAAACCAGATGATAATGGTACTTTTCGTGTCGATATTTGCCATTGTATTTATAAATATCTTTAAACCATTTGAATCGAGCCAATGGATTACCGCAAAAGGATTCAGCAGCACAATGTATCTTGCTTGGTCGTCGGTTCTTGTGCTGTTGGGAATGACTGTGGTGGCCATCAGCCGCATAATAATGTATAAATACTCGCAAAAGCCCACGCACAATATAACAATAATAAAATATGCAATCTGGGTGTTTGTCGAGCTGCTTCTGCTTGCAGGCGCATTCACCATACTCGCAATAATAACCAGCCGCCGAGGAAATATAAGCCTAAACTCACTCGACCCCGTGGTAATTTATATGCAGGCGATGGAGAATACAGTATTTATTCTGTTTATCCCCTACCTCATAAGCATATTATTCTTCTCGTATCAAGAAAAGACTGCCAAGCTCAAGGAGCTTATGGACGAGAATATAGGCTTTAAGTCGAGCACACTAATATCATTTCGCGACGAGCGCGGGGTTCTTCAGCTCTCCGTAGCCAAAGAAAATCTGCTATATATCGAGTCGGCCGACAACTATATATGTATATGGTATATGAAAAACGACGCACTAAAAAAACAGCTTATGCGAATAACGATGCGCGACATAAGCCAACAGCTTGCCGATACAAACATTGTGCGTTGCCACCGCTCATATATGGTGAACCTCGACCTTGTAAAAGTTATGCGCCGCGAGAAAGAGAACCTCTTTCTCGAACTCGGCTACCCCAATATTAAAGAGATACCAATCTCAAAGACCTACGGCGAGCAGGTTCTGCGCCGTCTGATGCCAATATCATAAAACCACAGTCAAACACCCGCAAAAAAATACCCACTATGAAAAATATCGCAATCTTCGCATCCGGCAGCGGCTCAAACGCCGAGAACATAGCCAACTACTTTGCAGGCTCAACCTACGCACAAGTATCTCTCATTGTGGCCAATAACCCCAACGCCTACGTCCTTGAGAGAGCCAAAAAACTAAACATCGAGGCAATCACTGTAACAAAGGCCGAGTTTATGGCAGCCGACACAATGATAGCCGAGTTAAAGAGCCGAAGCATCGACTTTATTGTCCTTGCAGGCTTTCTGCTGCTTGTGCCCGAGAAGCTCATCGAGGCCTACCCGGGACGCATCGTCAACATACACCCCGCACTACTGCCCAAGCACGGCGGAAAAGGAATGTACGGCGACCGCGTCCACAGAGCCGTTGTCGAGGCCGGCGACACCGAGAGCGGCATCACGATACACCTTATCGACGGCGACTACGACAAAGGCACCACATTCTTTCAAGCAACCTGCCCCGTGCTGCCCGACGATACCCCCGACGACGTAGCCACAAAAGTGCACGCCCTTGAGTACAAGCACTTCCCGCACGTAATAGAAGAGATTCTCCACACACTCGATTAAGAGACAACAATCCCCTCAAAAAAAGTGTTTTTTTTGAGGGGATTGTTATTCTACTAAAGCCACTACACTATATGTTACTACCGCTCCTCTTTCGACAAAGAGGAGCTGGCGCGCAGCGTCTGAGGAGTTCGCTTGTGTTTATAAATAATGTTATTTGCGGTTGTTTTAAC
>JAFQVS010000036.1 GCA_017407905.1 Bacteroidaceae bacterium
AGGTACGATTGTTTTAAGGAAAAAGTGCGAGGTATGTTTAACCGCTACTTAGACGCTTGTTTACAAGCGACTAAGTGAGGGCGGTCCGCAGCACCCTTAAAACAATCGTAAACCGCAATGACAAGCGAGCCTCCGACCGAGTGAGCGCATCGTTGCCTCACGAGCAAAGGAGGCCCAGCGACAATTTCTTTAGGTGCAGTTTTTTTGCTTACTTTTTTTCGGAAAAAAAGTAAGTTATAAAATATAACGCGAAGGAGAGAATAGCCGCAGAAATATTCCGAGAGGGTGATAAATAGAATTATCTCGACCACACCTTTTTGCTACTGAGCCCCAAAAGCAATAAAAACAAATTAGGCGCACAACTGAAAAAAAAGTTGTGCGCCTAATTTGTCTCTTGTAAAACAGCCTGACATAATCTATTTGACAGGAACAAATTCGTTATCAAAAACTCTTTCACTGACTATTGTTTCAATACCTCTTATTATAGTAGTACTATTAGCAGGTACATCTTTTACTACTATCGCATTTGCGCCGATTCTTGAATTTTCGCCGACTACAACTTTTCCGATTATCTTTGCACCTGCACCAATATAGCATTTATCACATATAACAGGAGAGCCTTTACGTCCACTATCTTTTAATGTATTTGAGCCAATTGTTACGTGCTGGAATATAACAACATCCTTTCCGATTTTTGCATTATTGCTGATAAAAATTCCAAAAAAGCCGTGTGGTAATATAGGAATCCCATTAAATTCAGCACCAAGTCCTATCCAGCATCCATACCTTTCAAGATATGAAAAATATATATTACTTTTAATACTGTATTTTACCCCCCTCGGAGTTCTTAAAATACTATCTCGAAGTTCCCAAATGGAATCATAAAAACCTCGTACTATAAAGTGCGATAATGATGGACTAATTATACAAGCGATAAGACTCTTTAAGATAACTTTTATTCTTTGCATTGTAGTTTCAGTTTTTTTATCTTACAAACCTGTCAATATATTGCCCGGAAGTTTGGATAAAAAACTTCCGGGCAATACACTATCCTTATCTTACGATAAACTTAGTACCCTCGATAAGATATACACCACGCGGCAGCGACAGACGCAGACTGCCATCGACAACCTCATCGGCCACCACTGCGCCATAAACGCTATATACAACCACGCGTCGGGGAGCCTGCGTACAGAGCTCAACCTCGCCTCTGCGTACATTCACCTGAACAACTGCCTGCTCATCGGTAGTACTCTCAATATCCGCCCAAACAAAATCGTCGTTGCTAATCTTCTTCTCAATGAAGAAACGGTCGATAGTGAGCGTCATTGAGCCACGAGTATTCATAAGCAATCCAACCGATACGGTAGTCTCTTTACCAAGAGTAAAGGCCACCTCACCACTACTGAATTTTGCGCTTGCCAAAGCCTCGGCAATAAATTCAGTGTCGGGAATAGTCTCACCCTCGGCAACCACAATGTAAGAATCATCATCCCGTACCGAAGAAATCTGCTCGAATCCAAAGACATAATGTCCGGCGGGCAGCGTTACCGTCTGATACAGTTTATGGTCGCTTACCTGACCCTCGAAATTATAGTCTTTCAGCGTCAGAGCCATCGCATCACCCTCACCGGTATTTACATAGAATCCCGTAGTAACATTACCCTTAACAATAGGATTAAGGACAACCCACGACGACTGCTCACTATTCTGCAAAAGTCCCATACATACTTTCACAGAAGAGTTAACCGGGATACCGGTGTGCAAGAAAGGACGTTTATAGTTAGTGAGATAATCGGCCGAAACATCCTCGCGCTTGCTCATACTCAGACAGAAAGCACCAAGCGACGAGCTCCACGCATCACCCTCGGGGCCGAATCCCGAACGCACACCATTGTTAGCATTAGATGTTGCATCCTGCACATCGCCCGAGCTCTGATTAAACTGATAATAAAGAGCAAGAGCGTGCTCACGCTCGGCAGCCTTAACATCCTCGATAGGAGCATTTGCATACTCCCAAATAGTCTCAACCGAGAGAGCCTTGTTCCACACGCGGAATTCGTCAATAACAGCATTCATTGCACCGTTTGCACCACCCAGAGTAAATGTCTCGGGAAGCTCGGGCAGCTGCGCAGAGAAGCGTGTGTAAATAGACTCTACATATTTTCCGTCGCGGTACAAGTGCAACGTACCCTTGTTGAATACAACAGCATAATGATGCCACTCGCCCACCTTTATAAAGGGAGACAACGAGGTATATACCGTATTACTCATCGTGAACGAAAGAGTACCGTCGCCCAGCACACAAATAAGCATATCGGCCATTGAGCCGCCAATTGCGTGCGACGTTGTAACATTCTTCTTGGCGTTCATCCACCAATCCATTGTAAAGGCCTTTGTTGTCTTTAGCTTCAGAGGGTTCTTGAATGTAACAATCTCGGTCTTTTCGCCGCGGAAATTCAGTCCGGTCTTAGCATCGGCGTTGCACACAACAATTGCATTTCCTCGTGAGCCCTTTCCTGTTCCCAAATAGTTCGATGCCTCAAGAGCAACGGTATATGTACCGGGATTATCCATCTTCAGCTCAAGATTCTGGTCGTAAGATACAAAATGATGAACAGGGTCATAGATATTCCACAGCCACTTTGTGGGCATATATTTACTCTGGTCGTACAGGCTCACTGTCGCACCCTTGAGCACAACGGCCGGCTCGACCTTAAAGTCAACCACGGGAGTAACGTTTCCAACGGTTACCACTTTCGAGAGCTCGGCCTCGCCGGCTGCATTCTTGGCCTTTAGGGTGATTGTGTAGAATCCCGGCTCGTCGAATGTAGCTGCGGCATTTACCGTTGTTGCACTCTCTACGTCGGCACCGGGCATCGACCACTCGAAGCTGCAAGCATCCAAAGGCTTTGTGGTGTTAATGAAGCTGATGCGGTCGCCCACGGTGGCAGTCTCGGCTGCGATAAAATCGACAACGGGCAGAGGCAGCGTCTCAACAGTGATTGTCTGCTCGCTCTTGGCCGATTTACCGAATCCATCAAATACAGTCAGTGAGATTGTCTTTTGACCAACGCCCTCGAATACAATATCGGGATGCTGAACAGTGTATTGTCTGCCATCGGCCTCCCAAAGATATTTTACAGAGTTTGCCGATGATGTGTTTCTGATGCTTATAGAAGAGTTCGAGTAGTAGGGAGCATCGGGAAGCACAAACGACGAGACAAGCTCGCGCTTATCGACAAGCAGATTATTGTTAACCGATGTCCTGTGGCGTCCTGCCAATTTCTCAATAACATATTTTCCCGTTGCATCGAACAGATTGCCGTTGGCATCCTCGTTCATATTTATCTCAAGCAGAAGGTCGGGAGTGTTTACGGGGTCGGCAACCTCGTAATACATCATCGACTGAATTTGTGCCTGAGTACGAGCACTGCTCCACACGCGGAACTCGTCCATATTACCGTTTATACCGGTGGTAGATGTTGTTCCACCAACAAGCAGATTACCGAATCCGCCAATGCCATTCTGCGAAGAAACAACCTCGCCCACATTCTCGCCGTTGACGTAAGCCGTCATTGTAGAGCCGTTGACAACAATTGCCACGTGGTTCCATTGTTTGGGCTTCAGCACATTTGCAGCCGATTCGATGCGCTCGCCGGTATTCCAGCCTACAACCAACTGAGCAGTCTTTGTTGTGTGCATCTGGAAATTACTTGCCCATCCCGGACCAATCTGTTGGTTATAATCGACACAGTTTGTCGGCGAGAGCCAAAATTCTATTGTGGCAGTTGTCAGCTTCTCCTTAAACAGGTCGATAACCTCGAATCCCGAATATTGGAAAGCGTGAATATTATTTGTCTCGGGCACGGCACCTTGGAAAGAAGAGGATATTGTGGGCCATACGCTCGACGACTCGGCCTCTTTGTCGCCAACCTTATATATTGCAGTAAGCGATAGCGACGAGTAGCTGCCGGCATCGAAGCTCAGCACATCCTTGCCCAGACGCTCAACCACCTTACCACCATTATACACATTATAGCCCAAAAGCTCGTATGTCGAGAGTGCGGGAGCGTCCCAAGTGAGTTTGCCATCGGCCAACATAAGATTGCGGGGGATATTCAGAGGCTCGCCCGTTACCACCACCGAGATATATGTTTTTCCACCTAAGCTCTTAATTTTCACACCACCCTCGGGAATTTCACAAGGAAACTCTATACCATTCTCGTCAAACTCGTAGTCGATGATTGAGCAATTATGTACCTTTCCATTACCCGATGCGCTCATCTTTGTCTGTATCACAAAGAAATATTTCAGAGGCTTGCGAGTATCGAAATTTGCCGAAAGGTCGGTAAGGTCGTAACCAAACTCCATTGGCTCGCGGTGAATGCCATCCTTCCAGCGTCCCAGCATCGGGGTTGTAGCATCCACTCCGTCGCCGTCGCCGTCGCCTGCATATTTAAAGTGCTCGAACTGAACAACGCGCTCGGGAACGTCCGAATTTATATCCGATGAAATTCCTGCTGCAAGCAACAGCTCGCTGCGCTTTGTATATTCCATCTCAATCTTTATCGTACGCAAGGGACGATAGTCCTTACGTATGTGATAAATCTCGGGCCAATAGTAGTCATTGGAGTTTGCGTGGGTAACGGCATTCTTGTAAGGGCAATAGATAAAACCACCGTTGCACCACGATGAGCCCCAAGAGTTTGCAACAATCCAAGCACCAACCTCGTCTTTATCCTTCTCGCCGGCAATACCGTTCTTGTCGAGGTCGAATTCAATCTCATCGTCGTAACCAACGATTGTCAGAGCGTGGTCAACCTGCTTACCCCACTGTCCAACGTAATATTGTCCGACAACGCCAAGCTCGCGGTTCTTCTCGGTGCGGGGGATATTCAGCCACACGCCACCACTCGCAACGCCGATACCGCAGATACCACCGGCTGCGTAGCTCTCGTCGCCATTATGGTTCCACAGCCAATTTTTAACAGCCTCGCGGCCCTCCTCAGTCTCGACAGACATTGGGAAATTAGTAGTGCTTCCCAGACGATTGAACATTGCCGAGTACCATTTATCATAGCCCTGCATCCAGCCAAAATCGGGGTCGGCACAATCCTGATAGCCGAAGAGCGACGAATATGTACGTCCACCGTAAACCTCGATATTAGGCACACCATTCGCTATTGCCATCTGGTCCTTTGAAGAGCCCGAATTTGTGAGCAACCAAGTAAAGTGCGAGGGATAGACATTCTCGGGGTCCGATGCATCGGCGTTTCTGTAAGCGTTAATCTCGTAAGTAAACATATAAGAGATACGAGAAGCCGAACCGCACGAACCACCATCCTGATTAAAGATTGTGGGGAAATGCTTTGTTTTTGCATTATTTACACGTACGGGACGCTGCTTTGTTGCATCAGTCTTACGTACCATCAAACTGCGGTCGCCTCTTGTGGGGGGCGCATAGTCGGGGTATTTTTCATAGTTTACCTCGACCTGTGCAGCCAACGGCATTGTTGCAAACGCCATAATAGCTGCAAAAAGTTTTGTTCCAAGTAGTTTTAGTCTCATAATCAAATATTTAGGTTAAAAATTATCTACCTTGTGTATAATAATGGCATCAATTGTTGTAAGAGTTAAAATTTAACTCGGAAAGTTAAATATTTTTTTTCATTTATCAACTATACAAGAGACTATTTTTCACATTATTAACAAACATAAACACAACAGGCAGAAAATATTTAAAAAGAGAGCAATATTTCGTGTCGGCTCCCCACAGCCTTATGATACTCAAGAAATTGCACAAAGCGATTGATGCGCGCCTCGACAAGCGCCTCCTCGGCTCCAAGCCACTGAGTTTGTGCCTCAAGATAATCGGCGAGCGTCTCGATGCCCGCACGGAAACGACTGCCGCTCACACGCATATTCTCGGCAGCCGAGGCAGCGCTCTTCTGCGCGAGACGCACCTCAAAGGCCGCCTCGTGCAGATTGTTTGCAGCCTTTTCAGCCTGAAGCCTCAACTGCTGCATTTTATCCTGCCGGTCGCATCGGGCACGACTATACAGCATCTGCGCCTCGCGATATTTCGAGTGTGCGCCCCAATTAAATATAGGCACCGCCACCCGAACGCCCACAAAAAAATCCCAACCGCCAAACAGATTATCGTCCGCGACACGCACAGCGTGCGTGTAGCCCCACCCCGCCGTGAGCCCCATTTGCGGCAATATTTCGGAACGAGCCATCGAGGCTTTCAGACGCATAGCCTCGCACGTTGCGGCAAGAATCCGAGCCTCGGGACGGGCGCTTACGTCGGCCGAGGGCTCAAAAGCATAATCCACCGCAGGCAGCTGCGCGCTTATCGCGGCAACAGAATCGAGCGGCAGGCCAATGTAATGCGCAAGATTCATTGCCGCAAGGCGTCGGGCATTCCGTGTGCGGAGCACATTAAGCTCGCTCTCGGCCATTTTAGCCTCGACCTTGAGGTAATCGTTGCGCGATTTTACCCCGCGCTCCACAGCCTTTTCAACCGAGCGCATAAGCTCCCTCAACAGATTATTGTAGGCGCCCGCCACCTTCTGCTTCTCGACTGCACGCACTAAATTGGCGTATGCGTGAGCCGTCTCGACAATAACCTCGCTCTCGGTAAGGCGAATATTCTCGCGAGCGATGCTCTGCGCCACTTTCGAGAGCTTACAGCCCGCAAGAATTTTTCCACCCGCAAAAAGAGGCTGCTCCATTTTCAAGCCCGCGGCAAAAGCCCACCCCACACGATAATCGAGTGCGGCGCCCGGAAAATAGGCCGTGGCACCCGTGGGCAACCCATCGGCACCGATAATCGGGAGGCGGCCGCCCTCAATGGCGAGCGCCCCGTCGGCCGTTGAATATCCCCCCGTGCCCACAAGCGAGAGGCGAGGCAGAAAATTGGCATAAGCCGCTCGTCGGGCATAATGCGCAGCACGAGCATCATAATGTGCAGCAGCCACACGTCGATTATTCAATTTGGCAAGGGCCACACAATCGGCAAGCGTAAGGCTCTTTTGCGCCACACAAAGCATCGGCAATAGGAACAAAAGCAAAATAATCAGACGCTTCATAATCAACATTTTACCTTAAAGAAGATTGCATAAAAAAGCGGCAGACAGACAAGCGTCGCAAGCGTCGAGAAGAGCAGTCCGCCCATAATTGTTACGGCCAAAGAGCCGAAAAGGTCGTCGCCCAGCAGAGGAATCATTCCCAAGATAGTTGTTAGCGAGGCCATAAGCACAGGACGCAGACGCGAGCAGGCACTCTCGACAAGCGCCCTTGCCGTCGGCACTCCCGCAGATGTTTGCAGGTTAATCTCGTCCATCAGCACAATACAATTTTTCATCAACATTCCCATAAGGCCCAGCGCACCCACAATTGCGCAAAAATTGAACACCTTACCGCTGAGCAACATTCCCGCAACGATGCCCACCGCCGGCAGCGGCACACAGCACAGAATAATCAGAGGCCTGCGGTAGTCCTTGAAAAGTAGTATCAGCACCGCGACGATGAGTATCACCCCCGGCGGCAGCTGCCCGAAAAGATAGTGCATCGTCTGCTCCTTTGCCTCCTTTTCGCCGCCCCACGAGAGCGAATAACCCGCCGGCAGAATAACAGTGTCAAGAGCCGCCGAGAGCCTCTGCCGCGCCGCCTCAGTCTCTGTCCCATCGCAAGGCGAGCACATAAGCGTCAGCGTGCGACGGCCATTGTAGCGTGCAATTGTAGGATACTCCCATTTTATATTCACCCCGCTGCCCAACGCCGAGAGCCTCGTCGTCTCGTTCAGCCTGCGAATAATCTGCTCGCGCCGCAGTGCCCCGCTCATCAGCAGCGACAGCCACTCATCGTCAATAAGGCCGACAACATTGGGCAGCATCGAAAATATTGGCACATTCTCCAAATTATCAATCTGCCGCCCTCCCTCGGCAGCACATTTCAGATAGATAATATTCTCGTTACCCTCGTCATAGAAGCGTCCCACGGGCACCCCTCCCGCCGCAGCAAGAAGCGACACAGAAATATCCTCGCGCCCCACCCCCGAGGCGCTCGCCGTCATCTGATTATAATCGGCCTCCATAAAAGGCTGCTTTGCGTCCCAATCTGTGGTTACGAGGCGCAACTCGGGCAGCCGTGCCATTATACGGCGCACACTGTCGGCAAGGCTGTTCAACGCCTCTACGTCGGGCCCTGTCAGCCGCAGCTCGATAGGATATTTTTTATACATAATATTATATTTCTTTAGCTTGACGTAAGCCTCGGGATAGTGGCGGGTGAGATAATCTTGAATCTCGGCAATATCATCGTCGAGCGCCTCGGGCGAGACGAACGACACAATAAGCTCGCCATACGATGGCGAGGGGGTTGCGATGCTGCGCACCAAATTATATCGTGCGGGAGTGGCGCCGATGGAGGTTGTAACGTCCGTAACCTCGTCGCGCGCAGCAAGATACTCCCCGATGCGTCGTAAATCCTCCTCGACACGTTCGCTGCTTGTCCCCTCGGGCAGCTTATACTCCATATAAAGCTGGTCGTATGTCATATCGGGAAAAAATCCCTGCCGCACATACCCGAACCCAATCATCGAGGCGGCAAGCAAAAGCACCACGCACAGCACCGCGAGGCTCTTGTGTCGCAAACAAAAACCCAACGAGCGGCGCAACACTCTGTGGGGCCACCCATCGTAGCGAGGCTCCTTATCCCCCGCCGCGTCCCGCACACGTAGTAGCCTGTCGGCCATAAGCGGGACGTGCGTCAGCGCCAGCAGCCAGCTCAGCAGCAGGCTCACGGCAAGCACAATGAAAAGGTCGCGCACATACACCCCGGCCGTGTCGGGCGATAAGAAAATGGGCAAGAAAGCAAGGATGGCAATCAGCGTCGCCCCAAGCAGCGGAAGCGCCGTTCGTCGTCCCGTTGCAGTCATTGCCTCACGCCGCGCCCTGCCGCGCCCGAGGTCGTTCAGAATACCATCGACAATAACAATAGCATTATCGACAAGCATTCCCATAGCCAAAATAAAAGCCGCCAACGAGACACGCTGCATCGAGCCGTCCAAGAGCGAGAGCACAAGAAAAGTGCCCACGACAATCGTCAACAGAGTAGCCCCGATGATAATGCCGCTGCGCAGCCCCATCGTCAGCATCAGCACAAGCAGCACAATTGCAAGCGACTCAAGAAGATTGACAAAAAAGTCGGCCAACGCCTCCTTTACCCTGTCGGGCTGATAAAAGACAGCCCTACACTCCACCCCTGCCGGAAGCTCATCCCCAAGCAGTTGCCCGAGCCTCTTCCCGACCGCCGCGCCCACCTTCAGAATATCGCTCCCCGAGGCTGCCGCCACCGCAATTCCGACAGCAGGCTTCCCGTTGAATTTCATTCTATTGCCGTGAGGCTCGCAGAAGCCCTTAGTAACAGAGGCAACATCACACAGCCTCAGACGGTCGGCCTCGTGTCCGCAGATAATCATCTGCTCAATCTGCTCCACTGCGCGGAATTTATCGGCCACAGCAATTCTTACACGCCGCGTGCCACAGTTGTAATATCCCGCATAGTATGTACCGCTGTGCCCGCCGAGCGTAGCAAGAATCTCGGCGGGCGACACCCCTAAAGAGGCCAGCCTCTCGGGGCTCAACGTAATATTTATGCACTCCTGCTCGCCACCGTAGAGCGCAACGCTCCCCACCCCGTCGATATTAGTCAATTCGCGCTGTATCAACACCGCATAGTCGGATAGCTCGCGCATCGAGCAGCCATCGGCCGTAAGCGCATAGAACATTCCATATACCGCGTTAAAATCATCCTGCACAAACACCTCGGTGCCATCGGGCAGCGCAGCAGCACAGTCAAAAACCTTATGACGCAAAACATCCCGGCACTGCGCCAGATTCTCGTCCTTTATGGTGGGCCGCAACTCAACCTGCAAAAAGGCAATATCGGCGTGCGACCAACTTTGCACACACTCAATATCGGCCATTGTGCCGAGAGCCCTCTCTAACGGCTCCGTTACCTCTTTCTCCATTTCCAATGGCGACGCACCGGGGCGTACGGCAACCACCATTACCACCTTTACCTTAATCTCGGGGTCCTCCAATTTACTCATTTTATATGCCGAATAAAGGCCGCCCAAAAGAAGCACGACAACAAAAAATCGAACAAAATTCCTATTATCGAATGCCCATTTTCCAAAATCAACCATAAAAGAGCCTAATTATTTATTGGTAAAGGGCTTACGCGCCTATTTTCGTCCACGGCGTGCACCCCGCCCGATACAACAATCTCGCCCGCCGACAGCCCCGAGGCCACGGTGGCCCATCCGTCGGTGTGCAGGGCCGATACTCGTACCCGACGCAGTGTCGCCCTGCCATCGGCAACCACCCACACACAATCCTCATCACCCTTGCGAAAAAGCGCCTCGACAGGCACCTCGACAGCCTCGTCCCCGGCACCACGCACAAAGACCTCGACCACCGCCGAGAGCCCCACAGAGACCTCCTCGCCCATCGTCGCAGGCAGCGCCAGCCGCACGGCATACAACTGATTGGCATTAACGTCGGGCGAGATATTTATTAAGGTCAGCGGCACGGGAGCATCAAGAAAATCGAACCTTGCGGCGAAAGAGAGAATCTCTTTGCGTCGGCGATAGAGCGAGGCGGGAATGTGAATAAGAAGCTCGGGAGCCTCGGACGATTGCAGCCTCACAACGGGCACTCCCGCCGCAACCACCGCAGGCGGGCGAAAGAGAGTGCGCACCACCGCCCCGTCGAATGGGGCACGCAATTCCGTATCGGCAAGCGCACTTTTTGCATTATCGTATTTTGCAGTAATCTGTTGCAGGCCGTAGCGCGCCTTGTCATACTCGGCAGCGGTAATTACCGAGTCGGCATAAAGGAGAAAGGCCCTCTCGGCGTCGGCTTTTATGCGTCGATACTCGGCCTCGGCGGCTTGCAGTTGCAATTCGTAGTCGCGTTCGTCGAGCCGGGCTATCGGCTCATCCCGCCTTACGCGGTCGCCCTCCGAGACAAACAGCACACTCAGCCTACCGCCCACCTTAAAGGCCAAATTAACCTCACGCGCAGCCTTTACCCGCGCCGGAAACATCAGAGGCCGCCCCGATGAGGCGATGCGCACCGTGTCGCACTTAACCCACAGGCTCGTCCGACGGGGAGTGGCAGGATTGTCGCAGGCGGCAAGCATTAACAATAACACGACAAAAAGAGATATTCTCATAAAAACAGACTGTTTAACAGGCAGCAAAAAAATGCCCCCTAAAAAAGGAAAGCCTTGCATTACAATCCTTACGCCCAAAGAGAGCAATATGTTCGATTATCCCCAACTATTTTATCAAAAATTTAACTATTTTCAGTAATTACAATCGCATCTCTTCTCAAAAAGGGTGTATATAAAAAATCCGCTACAGATACTACTCTGTAACGGATTTTACAATATTTATCGTGGCAGTGTCTCATACTCTCGGACGGGCCCGGAGAAGACGACACTTCACTCTCAGCCTTCTCAAATACCCATTGCCTCCTTCATCTTGACAATAAGAGCATCGGCAGCAGCAGTGGCAGCCTCAAACTCGTCGCGGTTGTTCATAACACCCTTAGCCTCGATGTAGAATTTAATCTTAGGCTCGGTTCCCGAGGGACGAACAGATACCTTATTGCCGCTCTCGGTGAAATACTGAAGAACATTCGAGGGCTCGGGCATATCAATGTCGGTAACGTTACCCTCGGCGTCAGTCTGCTTCATAGCCTTGAAGTCCTTGTAGCAAACAACCTTCTCGCCTGCCATCTCTTTCAGAGGATTAGCGCGGAAATTCTCCATCATCTGACGAATCTCGTCGGCGCCACTCTTTCCGGGCTTAACCACATTCACGGTAACCTCTTTCGAGAAGCCATACTCGACATAAATATCCATCAGCAGCTCGTAGAGGCTCTTGCCGTTGTCCTTAGCCCAAGCAGCAACCTCGGCAATGAGACTGCAAGCCGATACTGCATCTTTGTCGCGGCAGAAATCCTCGGCCAAGAATCCGAAGCTCTCCTCGCCTCCACCGATATATTTTGCAATGCCCTCGTTGTCGCGAATAACCTTAGCAATCCATTTGAAGCCTGTGTAGCAGTCGTACATCTTAAGGTTGTTCTTCTCGGCAATATTCTTAATAACCTCTGTTGTAACGATGGTCTTTACAACAAACTCCTTACCTGTCATCTTACCCAATTTTGTGTATTGTGTAATAATGTAGTAGAGGAACATCATACAAGTTTGGTTACCGTTGATAATCATCCACTCGCCCTTATCGTTCTTGCACGAGATTGCCAGACGGTCGGCGTCGGGGTCGGATGCCATCACAAGGTCGGCGTCAATCTCTTTGGCAAGATTGATAGCCATTGTCATAGCCTCGGGGTTCTCGGGGTTGGGCGATACCACTGTGGGGAAATTACCGTCCTTTATCATCTGCTCCTCGACACAGTGGATATTCTCGAAGCCCCAACGACGAAGCGACGAGGGGATGAGCACGCGGCCGCAACCGTGGATGGGAGTATAGACAATCTTAAGGTCTTTGTGGCGCTCTATTACCTCGGGGTCGATGATGAGTGTCTTTACCTCGTCGAGGAAAGCATTGTCAACATCCTCGCCGATAATCTGAATGAGCTCGGGGTTGCCCTGAAATTTAATATCCTCGACCTTTACGCTCTCAACATTTTTAATTGTGTTTACGTCGTGCGGCGAGAGCATCTGTGCGCCGTCGTCCCAATAAGCCTTGTAACCGTTGTACTCCTTGGGGTTGTGGCTGGCTGTGATATTAACACCACTCTGACAGCCGAGGTAACGGATGGCGTAAGAAATCTCGGGGGTGGGACGCAGGTCCTCGAAAAGATAAACTTTTATACCATTGGCCGAGAAGATGTTAGCTGAAATTTCGGCAAACAGACGGCTGTTGTTACGGCAGTCGTGGCCCACAACAACAGAAATCTGCTCAAGGTCTTTGAAGCACTCGTTCAGATAGTTGGCCAATCCCTGTGTGGCACGACCCACTGTATAGATGTTCATACGGTTGCTTCCTGCGCCCATAATACCGCGCAAGCCACCTGTACCAAACTCAAGCTCCTTGTAGAAAGCATCAATAAGGGGGGTCTTATCCTCGTTGTCGAGCATAGCCTGAACCTCCTTACGTGTTTCCTCGTCATAAGCGGGAGAGAGCCACTCGTTGGCCTTCTCTGTTACCATTTTAATAAGTTCCTGATCCATAGATTTTTATTATTAAGTTAGTTAGAAATATCTATCCGTTGGCACACAATATCACATAAAATGAACACATTTTCTGTAACATCGGGTAAAGATATATATATTTTTTAACAAATTCAAAAAAGTTTAATTATTTCGCCGCAGGAACAAGATATTTATCGCCTGTCTGCTCGACGAGTTGCTTTTTGTAAGCCTCGGGATAGCCGGGGCGGCTCACACGTGCGCCGATTCCCGTCGATGAGCGGTGGAAGCGTCCGTTAGTCTCGGGCTTTACAACAAGGTCGTTATATTTAACTATGATAAACTCGCCAAAAGCTTTCCACTCAGTAAGAGCAGTCTCGGCGGCGCAGCAGGTAAAGTCGTTGAGCATCTTCACCGCATATTTTGGAGAGTTTCCGATTGAAGCAAGCGCCTCTCGCTCAACCTCTTTACTCTGATTATAGATGCGTGTCTCAAGCTCGCCCTGCACCTTGCGCATATCATCAATCACCATCGAATATTTGGGATAAATCATATTGGCCACCCAATTGAACACCCAGAATGACGACTTCCACGAGAATGTTACAGGGTCGGCATACTCGGCAGCGTAGCAATCGGGGATTGTGGTTGTGCAGCAATATACGGGAGTATATACAACCATATTCGAGTCATCGGTACCGAACCACATTACACCGCCTATGGCGTTGGGCAAGAAACTGCGCAACTGCGCCACAAAAGTAAATGCAGTCTGGAAAGTAGATATTGGGCGCTCGTTGAAATACTCCTTGCCCTCGTATTTGAAGCTCAGAGGCGAGAGACGATAAGGCATATTAAAGATGCCGCCGCCAATATCCTGTGTAACGTCAAAAGGAGTACCCTCGTAGTGGTCGCGCATACCTCTTTGAACATCCTGAAGCGAGAGTTTCTGCTTGGGCTTTACATACAGAGGCATAGGAGTGGCCGTTGCGTCGCCCGAGGCCCACGCAAGATAGTCGTTCATATCAAGGTCGGCATACATATTAAAGAAGCTCCACACGCGAGCATCGCAATAGCGCAAGCCGCCAAAGTCGGCGGGGCAGTAGGCTGCCGCAAAGTCAAAATCGGCATCTTTTCCATCGAAATAACCCATCTTGCGGGCAAACTTTATAACATCCTTCGAGTACATCACATTCTCCTTATCCTTCATATCAAATTTGCGGATGCGCGCCTGATTGGCGTGAGCCGAAATGCAATCGTCGGGTATGCGGATGGCCACCCACACAGTGCCCTTCTCGACACCACCCTTACCAATCATCTCAAGAATCCACGCCTCATTGGGGTCGGCAATAGAGAAGCTCTCGCCGCTGCTGTAATAACCATACTCCTGTGTAAGCGCGGTCATCACCTCGATGGCCTCGCGTGCAGTGCGCGAGCGTTGCAGAGCAATATAAATGAGGCTGCCGTAGTCAATTATTCCCGTTGTATCGACAAGCTCCTCGCGGCCGCCGAATGTTGTTTCGGCAATTGCCACCTGATGCTCGTTGATATTTCCCACCACATTATATGTCTGACGCGCCTCACGTATGCAGCCGAGGAATTTTCCGCTGTCCCAATCATAAACCTCGCGCATTGCGCCCTCGGGGTGTGTGGCAGCAGGAAAATGAGCCACAAAGCCGCTCATTCCGAAACTGTCGGCACTATACGATACAAACACTGAGCCGTCGGTCGAAGCCTTTTTCCCGACGATAAAATTGGTACACGCCTCGGCCGCAGCCATCGAGAGTGCGGCGCAGAGGATTGTCATAAATAACTTTTTCATAATAATTCTTTATATATTTAATTAGTATCTAATTTTTTTCTCGACCACGGTAACATTACCCGCATTATCGGTAACGGTCAGATGCAGCGTGTGCACACCGCGTTTTATCTTCTCGCGGCGCATATTGCAGGTTAGACGTCCGCTCTTACTGCTGTACTCGAACAACACAAAAGCGCCGTCGATAAGCCCCTTGAAGCTCTTTATCCCCCGTCCCTTATCGCCCATAGCGAATGTAATTACGCCGCGGCGCCCCCATCGGCGCTCGTCAATGGGACGGAGCGTGGGTGCAAAAGTATCTATTGCAAGGTCGTAACAACCCGTCTGCGAGATATTGGCCGAGACCCAGCCGTCGTAATACTCGGCACCCACATTCGAGGAGCCTTTTTGCGTAACGCGGCGCACATAATATTTCTCGTGGGGGATATTATTTAACGTATCGAGCACCTGAAGAGAAATTCGGGCACCGCTACGCATAGGATACACCCGGCTGCCTATGCTGTACCGACGCGACACCCCTCGGGCAGCGCTATCCTCCACGACGGCAAGAATAGCATTCTCGAAAAGCTCGCCCCGAGGCACCGAGAGCCTCATCCCGGGATAAGAAAATTCATTGTTCAGGAACCAATAAAGATAGTGCGCATCGGGCTCGATGCTCGTCGGGATAGTGTCGCGCACGCCCAAAATAGTCATTTTGTAGCGGCTCATATTACCGTGATAATCGGCCAGACGAAACTCCACATTATAGGGGCGCTCACCGTCGATGGTGAGCCAGCCTCTGTTCCCGTCGGCGCCGAGGATGCGCAGTGGATTATTCTCGTGGATAAATGTATTCTGATACCACTCGCCCCGCTTGCTGTATCTGTCATAATCGACCCACGCATTTATGAGGCGCGTCTCGCTGCGCGCGTACCCATCCATCTTACTCGCAAAGCGCAGCGAATCATCCACAAACACCTCTATCGAATACACCCCGTAGGTATTATGAGTGTTGTCCATATAATCGTTGGCCTTTATCGACAATCCTATTGTGCCCCAAGCCCTTATCGTATCGCGTAGATGATTGCCCGAGAATTTACGCATCAGCCTCGAATGTTTGCCGTTTATCACCCCTCCGCAAGGATAAGGCGCAAGAGCTACCGAATGAGCACGCGGTGGACGAGTGTCGCGCAACTGCTTGTGATAGAATCGTATGGGGTTAATCATCTCCTTGCCGCCTGCCGCACGCACCTCGAAATGCAGATGCGGCCCAAAGGAGTAACCCGTATTTCCGGCAAGAGCAAGCGTCTCGCCCCGCTTCACGGGAAACTCGTATGGCTCAAAGTTAATATCCACAGCAAAAGCCTCCTCGGCATACTGCCGTGCGCGCACCCTTGCCGCCACACTATCGGGAAAAGCCTCAAGATGGCCATAAACCGTAATATAGCCATTATCGTGGGTAACGTACAGCGCACGACCGTAGCCTCCGGCAGCCACCGAGGCACGCGATATATAACCATCGGCCGGCACACGGATAGGCTTGCCCACCACCCCTTCGGTCTTAAAATCAAGTCCAGCGTGAAAGTGATTAGAGCGCAATTCACCAAAATTTCCACTCAACAAAAGAGGAAAATCAAAAGGCGCCGCCAAAGAGATACTATCCTGCTGCTGCGAGCATAGTCTCACAGGCAGGGCAAGCACAAAGAGCAATATAAAATATAATCTAATCATTTCCGTCTCCCAATTTTTCCCTTAATTTTCCTCACAATAGTATCGAAAAAATTTGAATATTTCTGCAACATATACATTGATATTACAGCCGACAAAAGACAGCACACACCGCTCGCAAGCCAATAGACAAGCGTCGAGGGCTGCACAAGCGACACAGCAAGCGCCGCAATCATCAGCGGCGACTGCAACACAAAATAACAGACCACACGACGCGAGAGAGTAAAGCCATACTTTAGACGCGCAGCAGCATAGACAATGATAAAATCGACAAGATGCGTAAGCGCAATTCCCACACCAACGCCCAACATTCCCGCCACATCGTACCCCAACAGCACAAGCGCCACGAGCAACACATTATACACCGATTCGAGCCCCAAAAAGAGCAACGAATCGCTCTGTGCAAGCGGCAGAAAGGAAATTGGGAAAGTCATCGTGCGCATAAACATTCCCAGCATTGCCACCTGCGCCATCACAACAGCCGGTGAGAAAGCACTCTTATACAGCAGAGGAATAAGCACAGGCATTGCCACCATAAACGCCATAAGCGCAGGCGATTGAATGAGCAGCTGCACCTCGACCTGTTCGTTTATCATACTGTTGCGCACAGAGACACGCCCGGCCACTCCCGAAAGACGCGGATAATAATCCGAGTCGAGCGCAGCGAACAGCACCCCCGGGAGCATCGTAACCATCGCCAGCCCCGCGGTGAAAAGTCCCGCCGTCTCGCCGTCGCCAATATCCGAGAGCATAGCACAAATAAGCCACATTGCACACGACGCAAGAATAGAGGCATAAATATACCCCGCACCCAATTTCACCATATCCCGTCCCTCGCGCAGAAGGCTCGGCGAAAAGGGCGACACACGGTATCTGTACAGCGGGCACGAAAAATAGAGCAGCACCCCCATCTGCAAAAAAGCAGCAAGCAGAATAGTCGGAAAAATTCCGCCCACCCCCATAATATAATACAGCGGCACCGCAACCACAAGCGATATTAGAGCAGTGGCAAACGTATATACAGCCACCTTATTTAGTTGCTTTATTCCGCGCAAGATAGCAAGCTCGCCATTCGACACCGCCATAAAAAATACCACAGGCGCAAGCATCAAGAAGCGCGGCAGATAATAAGCGTGATTATCACCAAAAATCCACTCACTGATAAAAGGCGTAACACACAGCATAAGCAACATTCCCACAACACCCGTGAGAAAAGCCACACTGCGCACCACCCTGACACAGCGCTCCACCCTTTGCGCATCGCAATTCTCGTAAGCATCGGCCACAGTCCTTATGGCGCTGAACGAGAGGCTGAGCCCCGTGCAGTCGCTAAACATCTGTATAGTGCGGTTAAAAATAGCAATCAGCGAGAGGCCCGAGACGCCCAAAAGCACACTCGTAACCTTATTGCGCACCAAATTCAGGAGCATAGACACCCCTTGTGCCCCCCCGAAAATACCAAGATATTTCACAGTGCGAGCATAGCTTCCCTGCTGCACATTTTTATCACTCGATTCGCCCATTGCGAAAAAAACACCAAATTAAAAGCAGAAGGCACGTCGATACAATCACACACAATGCCTCTAATTTACAAATTTGTGCGAAAATACGAAAAACCAGCAAGATACACAAAGTTTACCTTGTTTATTTCGGCCGACACACAACAAAGAAGCGACAAAAAACCACCCCACCCCAAAAAAAGCACCCCCGAAAAGCAAAAACAACCAAAAAAGATATTATCTTCGCAAATAAATTAAAAAGAACGCGCAAAGCATCCACAAGCAAGATGAAATTAAGCATCATAGTCCCGGTATATAAAGTCAGACGACACCTGCAAAACTGCATAGAGAGCATTTTGCAGCAAACATACACCGACTACGAGCTTATCCTCGTCGATGACGGCTCGCCCGACAACTGCGGAGCAATCTGCGACCGTTACGCCCAAGAGTGCGACAAAGTGCGCGTAATACACAAGAAGAACGGCGGCCTCTCCTCGGCCCGCAACGCCGGCCTTGCAGCCGCACAAGGCGAGTATATAACCTTTGTCGATGGAGACGACACAATAGCCTCGGGCACATACTACTACAATATGCGCATACTCTGCTCGAACCCCGACATTGACATACTCGAATACCCCGTAATCGAGCACTACGAATCGCCCGGCAGCAACATAATATCCTTCGCGCCACAAAAGATAACCGGCAGCGAGAACATATTCACCGATTGGATAAAGCGCAAAGGCTACGAGCACAGCTACGCCTGCAACAAAATATACCGTTCCGAGCTATTCTTCTTCATCCGCTACCCCGAGGGCGAAGTCTTTGAGGACACAATGGTAACCCCCACCCTCATCGAGAGCAGCCGCACAGTCTATTACTCGGACGCAGGCTTCTACTACTACTACGACCACGACGGCAGCATCTCGAACAGCTACTCATTTGCCACCCAACAATTCCGCTACAAGAACCTCGTCAACCTATACAAAAAAGTAAAGCACGAGTACAAGATGGAGCCCGAGAGCCACGACATACTCTTCCGCGCCCTCGACAACCTCACCGACCTTCTGCGTTGCAGCGACGGCAACAAACAACAGCGTCAGTCAGCCTGCACCCTGCTCAAAGACGAGCGCATCGACCTAAAAACCCTCTACAAAAAAGAGATACCCTTACGCACAAAAATCAAATACACCCCATTCGCCCTCTTCGGAGCCTCTGTCCACAGCCGCCTCTACGCAATGATACACAAGAAACTATGCTAAAAAACAGCAGCGATGATATTCCTATCAATAGTAATACCGCACTACAATCTGCCACGCGAGCTTCTGAGCCGTTGCGTGCAAAGCATTGTAGAGCAAGAGATTGCGCCCGACAGCTACGAGATAATAGTCGTTGACGACGGCTCCGCCGTCGCCCCCCTGTGGCTGCCCGAAGCCTTCCCCACACACAATATCACAGTACTGCAATCGCCCCACGCAGGCCCCGGAGCCGCCCGCAACAAAGGCCTCGCCGAAGCCCGCGGCCGCTACATACAATTCATCGACGCCGACGACTGTCTGCGTCCCAAGAGCCTCGCCCCCTGCCTCGAAATAATCCGCAACGAGCAACCACAAATATTCCGCTTCCACTATCAAATATGCACCGACGAGCAGAGCACCCTCACACCCCTCCCCGCCTCGACAATAAAGACAAGCAACACCATAAGCGGCGCCCTCTATATGGCCGAGAATAACCTCTCGGGCAGCCCCTGCACCTACATATTCGAGCGCAGCGCAGCCCTTCGATACAACATACTCTTTACCACCAACGTCTATCACGAGGACGAAGAGTTTAACACCAAGCTACACTATCACGCCACAAGCCTCATCGACAGCAACGCAATAATATACAACTACTGCCTTCGCCCCGAGTCAATAACATCAAACAGCAACGAAAAATTTGAAGAAAAAAGGCTCGACGACCTCTTCGGCCTGCTCGGACGTCTCACAGAATTTAGCCGCCGGCAACAGCCCACAAGCAACAAGATACAGCGTCGAGCCCTCAAGCGCAAAATAACGATGCTCACCGTCGATACAATCCTCAACCTACTCTACAACAACAAGAGCGCCAAGCAGATACACGCTCTGTGCAACACCCGCCTGCGCCCCATAGGATTGTATCCCCTCGGGCACCTTACCCACAGCCTTAAATACATCCTTTTCCGCCCTCTGGCCAACAGCCTGATAGGGCTCTACATCCTGCGCCTCATCACCCCAAGAAAAAAACCCCTCAAGCGATGAAAATACTACTCATAGGCGAATACAGCAACGTCCATTGGACCCTCGCCGAGGGGCTGCGCAGTTTGGGGCACACCGTCTGCGTAGTAAGCAACGGCGACTTTTGGAAAAACTACCGCCGCGACATCTCCCTCGTGCGCCGATACACCAAGATAGGCGGCCTGCAATACCTGTTAAAAACCCTCTGCATCCTACCCCGACTACGCGGCTACGACATTGTGCAACTAATAAACCCAATGTTCCTCGAACTAAAAGCCGAGCGCCTCGGCCCCATCTACCGCTACCTGCGCCGCCACAACAAAAAAATCTTCCTCGGCGCATTCGGGATGGACGCCTATTGGGTCGATTGCGCCACCGCCCGTCCCCCCGTGTTCCGCTACTCCGACTTTAACATCGGCACAAAAGAGATAACCAACGACTACACACGCCAACAGACAGCCGATTGGCAAGACACCCCAAAAGCCCGTCTTAACCACCTTATCGCCGACGACTGCAACGGCATAATAGCAGGAATGTACGAGTATCACACAGCCTATAAAGAGAAGCACGCCCCGAAACTCACCTACATTCCCTTCCCCATCACCCCCGAGCCTCAGAGCAACCTCCACACCTACGACAGCAGCCGCAAAGTACGCTTTTTCATCGGCATACAAAAGAGCCGCAGCATATACAAAGGCACCGACATAATGCTACGCGCCCTCGAACGCCTACACGCCGACTACCCCGACGAATGCGAGATACTGAAAGCCCAGAATATCCCATTCGCCCAATACAGCAAAATGGTCGAAGATTGCGACATTCTCCTCGACCAGCTCTACGGCTACTCACCCGGAATGAACGCCCTGCTGGCCCTCTCCAAAGGCAAAATAGTAGTAGGCGGCGCCGAAGAAGAGTGCTACCAAATTTTAGGCGAGAGCGAGCTGCGCCCGATGGTCAACGTCGTCCCCGACGAACAAGACGTATATAACAAACTGCGCGAGCTTCTCCTGCACAAAGAGCGCATCGCCATAATGCAGCGGCAGAGCCTCCTCCTCATAGAGCGCCACCACCGTCCACAAAAAGTTGCCCGCGAATATTTAGACTTTTGGGCAAGCAGATAAAAAAACAGCCGACACAGATTCTTCATCTGAGCCGGCTGTTTTTTTAGGGGAGAAAAATCACAAAATTAAGGAGCCCTTTAAAATTCACCTTGCCATTGTCCGAGAATTGTTTTTAAGCAAATTCCACTACTGTAAACACAGAGAACAGCCATCCATTTTCAAATTTAATAATTGACAAAACAAACAAAAACAAGCCCGAAACAAAACTTTCGCTCCTTTAATATATCTTTTTACAATAAATTTAAACAGTTTCTAAAAATCAAAGAATAAATTTCAGCAAGAAGAAAGCCGCCAAAATATACATTCCCACACTCACCTTCTTATACTTTCCACTCAACAGATTGATGAAAATATACGACAAATGTCCCAGCACAATACCATCCGAGATACTATAACACAAAGGCATAAACAGAATACAGATAAACGCAGGAATCGCCTCGGAATAATCCGAGAAATTCACATTAAGCACCGAGCCCATCATCATCAATCCCACAAGCACAAGCACCGGTGTCGTAGCCGCCGCCGGGATAGCCAAAAACAGAGGCGAGAGGAACAGCGCCAGCAAGAAGAAGACACCCGTGGTAAACGCCGTCAATCCGCTACGTCCACCCTCGTTCACACCCGCAGCACTCTCGACATACACCGCCACAGTACTTGTCCCCATCATAGCACCAACCGCAGTCGATACAGAATCCACCACAAACACCTCCTTGAGGCGTGGGATTTTACCATCCTTCACCATTCCCGCACGCTCGGTAACACCAATCACCGTGCCAATGCAATCGAATAAATCGACAAAAAGGAAAGTAAAGACAATCACCAACATATCCTTAGTGAAAATATTATTCCACTCGAACTGCATAAAAATAGGTTCGATGCTGGGCGGCACACTCACCACCCCGTCAAACTGAGTAACCCCAAGAGGAATACCCAAAAGCGTAGTTGCAAGAATACCAAAGAGCAGAGCACCCTTAACATTCTTAACCAGCAAGATAGAAGTAACAGCAATACCAATCACACCCAAGAGTGCCGAGCCCTTAGTAATATCGCCCAAGCTCACCAGCGTAGCCTCATTATTCACAATAATATCCGCACTCTTCAGGCCAATAAAAGCGATATAAAGTCCAATACCCGCACTAATAGCCTTTTTCAGCGTATCGGGCAACACATCCACAATCTTCTCGCGCAGATTAGTTACCGTCAGCAGAATAAACAAAAGTCCCTCGAGGAACACCGCCGTCAGCGCAAACTGCCACGAATAACCCATTACAATACACACCGTATAGGCAAAGAAAGCATTAAGCCCCATACCCGGAGCAAGCGCCAAAGGCAATTTCGCATAAAGCCCCATAAAAATAGTGGAGATACCCGCCATTATCACAGTAGTAGTAAACAGCGCCCCCTTATCCATCCCCGTCTCGCCGAGGATATTAGGATTCACAGCCAAAATATAGGCCATAGTCAAGAAAGTAGTCAATCCCGCCATAACCTCTGTACGCACAGTCGTCTCCTTAGGATTGTAACCAAACAATTTTGTCAGCATAAATTACAGATTTAATATCTCTTTAGTTTTTTTCGGAAGTTTATGCAATATTACTAAAAAACAGTCAGAAACCCAAAGAATTAGAAAAAATAGTTACAGTGATATTAAGAGACAAAAAAAATTAGAACCTCAGAGGGTCCTAACCGAAGTAGCGCCTACGGGAATCGAACCCGTGTTCCATGCGTGAGAGGCATGTGTCCTAGCCACTAGACGAAAGCGCCATATTATATTTCGAGATAACATTCTACTTTTTGTAGCGCCTACGGGAATCGAACCCGTGTTCCATGCGTGAGAGGCATGTGTCCTAGCCACTAGACGAAAGCGCCATTATCTCTTGCAAAATAGTGGCGGAAGCTGGGGGATTCGAACCCCCGGTACGGTAACCCGTACGGCAGTTTAGCAAACTGCTGGTTTCAGCCACTCACCCAAACTTCCGTTGAAAGTGCTTCAACCCTTATTTTGCGTTGCAAAGGTAGAGTTTATTTTTGAACCCTGCAAATTTTAGAGCAATTATTTTTCAAAAAAATCAAATTTTTCTCAAAAAAAGAGCATCAGAGCCTCTTGTACGGATGCAAAACCACTCTCCACGATGGCAAAGCCCCGCTCCACCAACAAAAAAAATGCGCACCCCACGGCAGAGAAATTACCGTCGGACGCGCGCATATAATATAAGGATTCTACTATTTAACAGCCTTAAAGCTCATATCAAGCCCCTTTACCGAGTGCGTGAGAGCACCCACCGAGATAAAATCGACACCACAGAGAGCATAGTCGCGCAGAGTATCGAACGTAATTCCGCCCGACGACTCAGTCTCGTAGCGTCCGGCAACCATCTCGACAGCCTTGCGTGTAACCTCGGGGCTGAAATTATCGAACATAATGCGCTGAACTCCGCCGAGGTCGAGCACCTGCTGAAGCTCGTCGAGGCTGCGCACCTCAATCTCAATCTTAAGGTCTTTTCCCTTCTCCTTACAATACTCCTGAGCCCTTATGATGGCCTTTTGTATTCCCCCGGCAAAATCGACGTGATTATCCTTGAGCAGAATCATATCAAACAGACCTATACGATGATTAGTACCGCCGCCGATGCGTACTGCCTCCTTTTCCATTATGCGCATACCGGGAGTAGTCTTTCTTGTGTCGAGCACGCGGGTATTTGTACCCTCGAGCCGGCGCACGTAGCGGCGTGTCATTGTGGCAATGCCGCTCATACGCTGCATCACATTCAGCATCAGACGCTCTGTTTGCAGAAGCGAGCGCACGCTGCCCGTTACATACATTGCAATATCACCCTTTTTAACCTCGGCACCATCCTCGATGAGTACCTCGACCTGCAACGAGGGGTCGAAACGATGAAAAATGCGCAACGCCATTTCTACGCCCGCAAGCACACCATCCTCTTTTATAAGAAGCATATTCTTGCCCATCGCATCGGCAGGAATAGAAGAGAGTGTCGTGTGGTCGCCGTCGCCAATATCCTCGGCAAATGCAAGGTCAATAAGTCTCTCAATAAGTTCGTCCTTAATATCCATAGTAGTACAAATTAAAAATTTTCCAATTTATCTGCGAAGATAAATAAATATGAGCACCGAAGCAAACACAATCGCGCTTTTTTCACTATCTTCGCGCCGAAAGAAAACAAAGAAAGAGAGCCGAAGAATATGAAAATCACCCTTTTGGTCGTAGGCCGCACGGTCGATAATAACATCACCGCAGGAATTTCGGATTACGTGAAGCGTCTGAGCCACTTTGCGCAATTCGACATTGAGGTTATCCCCGAGCTCAAGAACGCCCGCAAACTAAGCGAGGCGCAACAAAAAGAGCAAGAGGGCGAGCTCATTCTAAAGTCGCTTGTCGCGGGCGACTACGTAGTGCTTCTTGACGAGGGCGGACGCGAGTTTCGCAGCACCGAGTTTGCCGCGTGGATTGAGCACAAGCAGAATATCTCGACGCGTCGTTTGGTCTTTGTCGTCGGGGGGCCCTACGGATTCTCGCCGAGGGTCTATTCGGCAGCTGCCGAGAAGCTGTCGCTCTCGCGTATGACCTTCTCGCATCAGATGATACGCCTGCTCTTTGTCGAGCAGCTCTACCGCGCCTACACAATCATCAACCATCTGCCCTACCACCATGAATAGTCTGCGAACAGCGCTCATTGCGATGCTTTTCCTATGCTTGGGAGCATCGGCACAAGACACACTGCGCATAATGAGCTATAATATAAGAAATTGTCGGGGAATAGACGGAGTGTGCGACATTCGGCGCACTGCCGATATTATAAAAAAGTCGCGTGCCGATATTATCGCCCTGCAAGAGGTTGACAGCGCCACCCGACGCAGCGGCGGAATATTCATCGCCGACACCCTTGCCACGCTGTGCAATATGCGCGCCTGCTTCTCGGCGGCCATTGAGTACGACGGCGGAAAGTACGGCGTTGCCATTCTGAGCAAAGAGCCTCCCGCAGCCACCCGCAGCATCGCGCTTCCGGGACACGAGGAGCCTCGCACACTGCTGTTGGCCGAGTTTGAGCGCCTGAGATTCGCCTGCACACACCTCTCGCTCAACGCCGACGACCGCCTCGCCTCGCTCGCCATCATCGACAGCACGGCAAAAGCCTGCGCCCAGCCCTTCATCGTGGCCGGCGACCTTAACGACCATCCGCAGTCGCCGTTCATAAAGATTATGCTCACAAATTGGTTGCTTCTATCGCCCGCCGACCACCCCACCTTCCCCGCCGACCGGCCCACGGCAACAATAGACTATATTGCCACGCTGCACGATAAGGCGCAGAGCATAAGAGTGTCAGATACAAGAGTGCTTGACGAGCCCGCGGCATCCGACCACCGCCCCATCCTTACGACAATCATAGTCGAGTAGCCGCTTTACTTACTCCCCGGCCTCGGGCAGCGGAACATACTGAAAGCAGCCAGCATCGGCAAGCGTGTCGGGACGCTCGACGCCGTCAAGGTCGTATCGCAGCGCGGCAGAGTACTCTTTGGCCGCAATGCCACGAGCCGAGGCACTGTCGGTCAGATGAAAATCGTATTTAAAGTTATCGTGGTCGATGAGCGCAAAATGTTGCGCCGCAAAGGGAGTATTCTCCTTATCGTCGAAGAAATTATTCACAAAGCAACTGTCGCCCTCGTTCACGGTATTCAGGAGCGACGAGCAGAAAAAATAGTTGCGCGCATCGGGTACACTGTCGCCGAGCGTCGAAAGATTGCCCATAATTTCATCGGTGCGCGACCCCTCGACGATACAATTGGCAAAGAGCGCCTCGCGCAGCGGTGCGGGCCGTCCCTCGATGGAATTATGCAGCGTCAGTGCAACGTCGCGCTGTTTCCACACGTAGAAATTAGCTATCGTGCAGTGCACGAACCGCACGCTTCCGCCCACCACCTTCACACAGTTGCCTCGGGCATTGGCAATGAGCGAATTTGTTACATCCACACGCGCCATAATAGTCTCAAGGGCGTTACCGTCGAAATTCTCGATGCGCGACGCATCCACCCTAAGGCGCTGCACGGCTGTGTCGCCCTCGGCCACCCTTATGCCATACTTTGCGCTGTGAATATCGCAGTGCGAGAAAATATTTCCGTTGCTTGTCGAGTCGATGGTTACTCCGCCCCACTGTCCCGGGATACGGTCGTAAGGCAGATAGCTGAACATATTATCGGTGCGGTCGCCACGGAAGACAATAGGCCTCTCGCGAGTACCCTCGGCCTTTATTGTGCCGCGCACGATGAGCTCGACGTCCTTATGGAAATAGAGCGTTGCACCCGGCTCTATGGTGAGCGTTGCACCCTCGGCCACCAGCAGGCTGTCGTACACCACATAATGGCCCGGCGCAATTACAGCATCCTCGTCGAATTGCACCCCGCGCAGGAATTTAACGTCGCGTCCGTAGGCCAGCAAAGCAACATACTGATGCACGCCGCTCTCAAGAGTAAATTGCAGCGAGTCGCTCACCACGAGCGGCACCCCTGCCCCATTCTTGTCGAGATTGGCACCCACAAACACATACATACTATCCTTTTCGCGTATCTCGACGTCGCTGACAACGTCGGCCGACTGCCCATCGACATTTATAAAAAAGCCCGTCGCGCCGCGCATCAGCTTCACACTGCTCAGTCTGAGCGACGAGCCGTTGCGATTATATACCTTCATCACCGCCGTAGGCGAGCCGACAGTGGTAAAAAGCGTGTCGAACAGTATTGTGTCGCACGAAAATTCGAGCCTCAGCGACGGATTAGTCGAAAAATCGGCCTCCTCGCTGCAAGAAGCCGCGAGAAGAGCCGACAACATTATGAAACAAAATATAATCTTTCTCATCAATCTTCGTAATATAATTATTTATAAGCTGCTTAAATCCCTTATAAAAAGATGTATCAAGGCCGCGAAATTACACAGCCGGCAATCGTTGCAGCCCCTATTCTCGCGCAGCCTCATATATAACGAAGATTTTCAAAAATTATTGTTTTACGGGAGCATTCTCCAATATCGCCACAAGATGCTGCCAGAAGCGCTCGGTCGAGGGGATATTCAGTTTCTCGTCGGGCGAGTGCACTCCGCGCATTGTGGGACCGAAAGAAATCATATCAAGATGGGGTGCTTTTTCGAGGAAAAGTCCGCACTCCAATCCCGCGTGGATGGCCTTAATCTTAGCCTCGCCACCGAACAGACGCGAATATTGCTCGCAGGCCACCTTCAGAATCTCGGAATTTACATTGGGCTTCCAGCCGGGATAATGCCCCTTTGTGGTAACCGTTGCCCCGGCAAGCTCGAAGGCCATACGCACGGTGTCCGACACGTCGTCGCGCGACGACTCGATGGAGCTTCTCTGGCTCGTTGTTACCTTAATCATATTATCCGTGCGGCGCACCGATGCAAGATTACTCGACGTCTCGACAAGGCCGGGAACATCCTTGCTCATCGCAAATACACCGTTAAAGACAGCGTGCAGTGATTTTAGAAGCGCCCGCGTGCACTCCTTGTCTATTGCGTGCGACACAGGGTCGGCACTCTGAAGCTGTAGCCTCATCTCGGGGTCGGTTGCAGCATACTCCTGCTCGACCTCGGCTGCAAAGATATTAAAATCGACCCTCACACTCTCCTTATCCTTTGAAGGAACGGCAAACGACGCCCACGCATCGCGCGGAATTGCATTATGCAGGCTGCCGCCGTCAATGTCGCACAGATAAAATTCATATTTCTCAGCCACGCGGCACAGGAAGCGTGCAAGCAGTTTGTTGGCATTGGCGCGTCCCTTGTTTATATCGTCGCCCGAGTGTCCACCCGTCAGACGCAGCACCTCGGCCTTCATAAAGAAGAGGTCGCCTCCTATAGGCTCGCAGATGTAATTAAAATCGGCATAATTGCACACACCGCCGGCACAGCCGATGAAAATCTCGCCCTCATCCTCGGAGTCGAGGTTAATGAGAATATCGCCCTGAAGCAATTTTGCATCAAGCGCCTCGGCTCCTGTGAGGCCCGTCTCCTCATCTATTGTAAAGAGGCAGTTAACAGGGCCGTGCTTCAACGTATTATCGGCCAGCAGAGCCATTCCCGCAGCAACGCCTATGCCGTTATCGGCGCCCAGCGTCGTACCATCGGCGCGCAGCCACTCGCCATCGACAATCAGCTTTATTGCGTCCTTAGAAAAATCGTGCTCGACGTCCTTACGCTTGTCGCACACCATATCCATATGCCCCTGTAGGATAATAGTTTTTCTATCCTCGTAACCGGGCGAAGCAGGCTTTTTAATGAGCACATTACCAACCTCGTCGGCAATGGTCTCAAGACCCAAACTCTTGCCAAAATCCTGCAAGAAACGCGAAATTTGCTCCTCGTGTTTCGATGCGTGCGGAATCTCACATATTTGCTCAAAATAGTCGAATACCATCTGAGGCTTCAAATTCAATTTTCCCATAATCTTTATATCTTTTTGTTAATTTATATTAAAGCATAATCCTTATTTGTAAAATAATATTAAATACTTCTGTTTTAGGTACTATTTTTTGATTTTTTACATCATATAATAACCAAAAAGGTCGATAAATGTAGTATCTTTGCACTTACGCGCGAAGATAGACTGCGCTCGCCTTGTAAAAGACCGAAGTAAACTTCGTTTTTTCAGCCTGATTGTTACTATCTTTGCGCTTACGCGCGAAGATAGACTGCGCTCGCCGAAAAAAAATAAAGTAAACTTTATTTTTCTTGCTCGCTTGTTACTATCTTTGCACCACTTTTGCGACGATGGCACTGCTATCATTAGCAAAGATATTCAAACCTTTTCAAAATAGAGTAAAAAAGAGCAATTATTTTTATTCTATTTTGCAGCTTGTAAATACTACAAACAATGTTAAAGACTTTAATGTTTGCACTGATAATAATAGCAATCAGCTTCATTTTATTATCAATAACAATAATAATAAAGAAAAACGGCCGCTTCCCCAACACCCACGTCAGCGGAAACAAAGGATTGCGCAAGAGAGGCATAAAATGTGCCCAATCGCAAGACCGTGACGCCCGTCGCCCCAACCCTATGGCCGTAAGTGAGAGCAGTAAACAAAGAAACAATAATTAAAAATAAACTATGAAAAGATTCAATTTAGCAGCAATTGCAGCATTATCAATTCTCCTGTTCGTTCAGTGCGGTGGCAACACCGGTAACCAAGCAGCAACAGTAGCTGCGCCGGCTGCGACAGTAGAAGGCGGCCTCAAAATTGCTTATGTAAACATCGACACACTCCTCAACAACTACAATTTCTCGGTAACACTGCGCAACGAGATGCTGCGTAAGGGCGAGAATATGCGTATGACACTCAGCGAGAAGGGTAAGGCCATACAGGCTGATATGGAGGACTTCCAGCGCAAGGTCGAGAACAACGTATATGCCACACGTCAGCGTGCCGAGGAAGAGCAGGCCCGCATAATCAAGAGCCAAGAGGACTATGCACGCCTCGAACAGCGCCTTGTAAATGAGCTTTCGGCCGAGGAGCAGAAGAACAACATTGCACTGCGCGACTCTATCAACAATTTCCTCACCGAGTACAACAAGGCACACGGCTACGACCTCATCCTCAGCAAAATGGCCGATAACATTCTGCTGGCAAACGAGGCACTCGACATCACCAAAGAGGTAATCGAGGGACTGAACGAGCGCTATCAAGGAAGCGAGAAATAATCCCGAACAATAGCGAGACAAAAAACATTTATATAACAAGAGGGGGCGGTTTTTTTAAAGCGTCCCCTCTTGTTTTTTACAAGAAGAATAAAAAGAAGCATTATGGAAAAATTCAGCGACATAATTATGAGCGAAAAGCCCGTGCTTGTCGATTTTTATGCACAATGGTGCGGCCCCTGCAAAGCAATGGCCCCCGTACTCGAAAGCCTCAAGCAACAGCTGGGCGAGAAAATACGCATAATAAAAATTGACATCGACCGCAACAGCGCAATGGCCGACACATACTCGGTGCGCTCGGTGCCCACACTCATCCTCTACAAAAAGGGCAATATTGTATGGAGGGCAAGCGGCGCGCGCGGCGCCGACGAGCTAAAAAAGATAATTTCGCAATATATCTGAGACTCCACAAAAAACAGATTCGCCTGCACTTTTTGTGGTGCAGGCGAATCTGTTTTATTATCTGACAGGGGCCCATCCATTCGCAGGCAGATTATCCTCGTTATACCCCTCATCGGCAATATTAAAAGGCGGTGGAGGAGGCATCGGGTGGCCGCCATTATCGCCAGCAAAAGGCGGTGGCGGAGGAGGCATCGGGTGGCCGCCATTATCGCCGGCAGCCAATTTATCCAAGAAACGCACCGAGCCATCGGCCGAGACAACAGCCAACAGTTGCTGCTGTCGCCACGAGAGAGCAGACGAATCATCCACCCTACCCCCCTCGAAGAGGCCGTTGCCCAAATTCTTTGCACCGCTAACACTGTCGCACAGAACAAAAGAGTAGCTCTGCCCCACACTCATCTGCGGCGACGAGAATGTTACGGCGCCACCCACAAGGCTGCGCGGCAGACGATAGGCATAAAGCACCGCACCGTCGGCACTGCACAGAGCCGCATATTTTCCACGCTCAAGCTCGCTGCCCACACAAGCCGCGACAGGCTGCTCGGTTGCCTGCGCACGCGGAAGCGTCGGAGCGGGGCCCATCGTGCCACCAACAGCCACAAGCACGCCTCCCGTAACGTCGAAGCGCGCATCGCCGTCAACGTCCACCCCCTGCTCGGGAGCATTGCCGCCATTGGCCACCACAATCCCCCCTCTGAGGCTTATACAAGCGTTACCATCTATTCCGTCGTTGGCCACCGAATAGGCATACAGGCGTCCGCCGTCGATGATAATATCGCCGCCGGCATTCAGCGCATCGTCAAAAGCAAAAATATTTATAGCGGCGTTGCCACCGATGAACATATTCCGTTTAGACTCCACCCCCTCGCTGCGCTGCCCCTTTCCAAAGACACGAACGTCAATTGCGCCGCCGCGGATAATGAGCACACTGTCGCACTTAATACCCTTAGCCGAGGAGTGAGCGTCGGGCTCCTCGGGGTGCTGCACGTCGTTGCCACGGTTCAGCACCGCGAGTATTCCACCGTCGATGCGCATTACACCGTCGCAATTCATACCCTTTCCACCATCTGCACTGTTCACCAGCGTAACGCAGGCGTTGCGCATATATGTGTGCGTGCCGCTTTTAATGCACGAGGCCGAGGTATAATCGGCTTTTTTGGGCGAGAAGATAGGCTCGCCGCTTGTCTCCACATTCAGATAACCGTCCATTAGATAGACAGCACCCTTTGAATTTATTCCTCGGGCGGCCGCACCGCTGCTCTTAATCTCGACGTTACCGCCGTATAGGTAGAAATTACGCGCCTGAACACCGTCGCCCTTTTCGCGCTCGGCCTCGACCTTGATATTTCCGCCCAGCACCACCAAGCTGCCACGCTTCGACTTAAAAGCATCGCGCGCCCCGGATACAAAAATATTTCCATCGGCCACCACAATGCCGCTATCGGCAACAATGGCATCAGTGGCAGCCCCCTCGACCGCAAAATTCTTGTTATTCAATATCATACGGCCCGAGCAGTGGATGCCGCTCATCCTCCGGCCCTTGAGCGCGATACTGCCGCCGCACACCACCGCATTGCCGTTGATGCGTATGGCAGCTGAATTTTTCGCCACATACTCGCCCTCAGCCGCGGCAGCATCCATTATATAATTGGGGCGCCCCTCGGCCGCACACAGAAACACCCCACCCGGAGCATTTATTGTCATTGCATTACCCCGTTGCGAGAAGAGCATCAGAGCATCCATCGACACAAGCACCTCGGCGCCGCTTGTTAGGGTAAACGAGCCATCGCCCGCCTCGCCACGAAGCATAAAATGCACCCCCTCGGCGCTGCTGCTCACAGCAACCTTCGCCCCGCTTACCGTGGCACGAACCCCCTGCGGCAAGGCCGAGAGGACAACAGTGTCGCCCTTATACTCAACATCCACACACGCGGGGAAGCTATCCACACACAGCTGCGCACTCAGTGGCAGCGTCGGAACCTCGGCGGGAATATCGGGAATAACAGCCTCAATATAGGCTTTTTTATCGCCACAAGCTACCGACAGCACCGCCATCAGAAAGAGAAATATTCTTGTCAAACGCATAATCAGATATTATCCAACTATTAACAAAATAAAGCCCCGCACAATAAAACATTGCAGCGAGACACCTCCCCGGCCCACGAATATACAAACAAGCGAGCGAAAAATATGAAGTTTACTTCGATATTTTACAGGGGCGAGCGCAGTGTATGTTCGCGCTTTAGCGCAAATACAGCAAGCAAGCGAGCGAAAAATATGAAGTTTACTTCAATATTTTTTACAGCGAGCGCAAAGTATATTCGCGCGACAGCGCAAATATACAATCTTTTTTAAGAAGCAGCAAAAAAAACGGCCCTTTTTGTAAACAATTTTTATCCAAACTAAAAAAAAGAGACCTCGCGAGTATCACTACTGACGAGGCCGAAAGGTTTTGTTAGGTTTAAACTTCTACTTAACTATTATAACTTAAAAAGAGTTCTAATAATGTATAAGTCATAAAACTGCCACATAATATTTAAATAACATACTAAGAAAATGTTAAGTTTATTTCTTTGCATAGAATTTATGCGGAGCAATCATATTCTCGGGGCGCAACAGCTCGTCAAGTTCCTCCTTAGTAAGCAGCTTCTCCTCAAGAACAAGGTCATAGACGCTGCGGTTCTCCTTGAGCGCACGCTTAGCTATTCTTGCCGAATTTTCGTAACCCAATGTGGGGTTAAGCGCAGTAACAATACCGATGCTACCCATTACAAGCTCGCGACAGTGTCCCTCGTTGGCGGTGATACCATCCACGCACAGCGTCCTCAGACGCGCCATACCCTTGAGCAACATTCTTATCGACGAAATTATCGCGTGTACAAGCACAGGCTCCATAACATTCAACTGCAACTGACCCGCCTCGGCCGCAAAAGTAACGGTAAGGTCGTTACCAATCACGCGGAAACAAATCTGATTCACAACCTCGGGAATCACCGGGTTAACCTTTCCGGGCATAATGCTCGAACCGGGCTGCATCGGCGGCAGGTTAATTTCATTAAGGCCGCAACGCGGGCCGCTCGAAAGCAGACGCAGGTCGTTACAAATCTTCGACAGCTTAACAGCCATACGTTTAAGCACCGACGAGTACATCACCGACGAACCGGCATCGGGAGTAGCCTCCACAAGATTGCTTGCAAGCACAAACCTACGTCCCGTAACCTCGGCAAGAGCCTTCACGCAAGCCTCGGCATAGCCCGGCTCGGTGTTAATACCCGTACCGATGGCCGTCGCACCCATATTCACCTCAAGGAACAGACGGGCAGCCTCGTTCAGACGGGCAATCTCCTCCTCAAGAGTAGCCGCAAAGGCCTCAAACTCCTGTCCGAGGGTCATAGGCACAGCATCCTGTAGCTGCGTGCGTCCCATCTTCAGAATGCCCTCAAACTCCTTACCTTTGGCGCGGAACGATGCAACCAACCTTTCGAGCTCCTTGATAAGGTCGTCATTATGATAGATGAAACAGAGTTTAAACGAGGTAGGATAAGCGTCGTTTGTCGATTGCGACAGATTGACGTGGTCGTTGGGGTGGCAATATTGATATTCGCCCTTCTCGTGTCCCAAAATCTCCAGCGCGCGGTTGGCCACCACCTCATTTATATTCATATTGGTAGATGTTCCCGCACCACCCTGAATAAGGTCAACGGGGAATTGATCGACCAGCGCACCGCCGATAATCTCTTCACAAGCAGCCTTTATGGCGTTACCTATTGTAGCGTCCAGCGTGCCAAGCTCCATATTAGCGTGGGCAGCGGCCCATTTTACCTGTGCCAGAGCCTTCACATAGTAAGGGTGGTCGCTTATTTTAATACCGCTTATCTCGTGGAAGTTCTCAATGGCTCGCAATGTTTGCACTCCATAATAAGCATCAGCGGGAACCTGTATCTCGCCCAAAGAATCGTGTTCAAGACGTGTCTTCATCTCAGTTAGTTTTTAAAGTCCTATAATTTGGTTTCACTTTGCTAAAGAAAGTGGCGAAACAGTGCCAAAGTGATACACCCTGCTACCCTTCCGCACAGGCTAATATAATCATTTAAATAACACGACAAGCGAAAAAAAGGTTTTTTGTTTCAAAAAAGAATAATTTTACGAAAAAAGCTGCACTGTACCCCTCGGACGAGGAGGAAAACAACAAAAAATCGGCGCAAGAGGCCCTCAAGACAAGCATAAGGCTGTACTTTCCAAATGGAAACAAAAAATAATAAGCGCTGACAAATTGGAATCTGCCAGCGCTTGTTTTTCTATTTATAGAAATATTTTACTTACTGAGCATCTCGTGCATCGAGGCAGCAGCCTTTCGTCCATCGCCCATTGCAAGAATCACGGTTGCACCGCCGCGCACAATGTCGCCACCCGCAAAGATTGTGGGGATTGACGACTGCATCTTCTCATTTACGGCGATTGTATTCTTGCGACCAAGCTCAAGCCCCTCGACCGAGGTGGGAACAAGAGGATTCGGCGCAACACCCACGCTCACCACCGCCATATCAATGTCGATAGTCTCGATGGCACCCTCGACGGGTACAGGCGAACGACGTCCCGAAGCATCGGGCTCGCCAAGCTCCATTTTCTGAAGCACAATCTGCTTCACACAGCCCTTCTCGTCGGCAATATACTCGATGGGATTATGCAGGGTAAGGAATTCCACTCCCTCTTCCTTGGCGTGCTTAACCTCTTCGAGGCGTGCGGGCATCTCGGCCTCGCTGCGACGATAGATAATCATCGCCTTCTCGGCGCCCAGACGCAGTGCCGTGCGCACCGAGTCCATAGCCGTGTTACCACCGCCCACCACAGCAACGCGCTTGCCAATGTGCATCGGAGTGTCGCTGTCTGGGTTCGAGGCATCCATAAGATTCACACGTGTCAGATACTCGTTCGACGAGAGGATGTTTATCGAATTTTCGCCGGGAATATTCATAAAATTGGGCAGGCCCGCACCCGAAGCCACGAATGTACCCTTAAAGCCCTCCTCTTCGAGCTGCTTTATAGATAGGGTCTTTCCAATCACACAATCCTTTACAAACTCGACACCCATTTTGCGCAGCGTCTCAATCTCGGTCTCGACGATGGCATTGGGCAGACGAAATTCGGGAATACCATATTTCAGCACACCGCCAATCTCGTGCAGCGCCTCGAACACGGTAACCGAGTAGCCGAGCTTTGCCATATCTCCGGCAAACGACAATCCCGCGGGACCCGAGCCCACAACAGCCACCTTAATGCCATTCGAGGGAGCAACGGCGGGAACCTCGTTGAGGCCATTCTCGCGGGCATAATCGGCCGCGAAGCGCTCAAGCGCACCGATGGCAACAGCCTTGTGGCCCATCTTCAGATGCACGCACTTCGACTCGCACTGCTTCTCCTGAGGACACACACGGCCGCACACAGCGGGCAGCGAGCTTGTCATTTTAAGCACTTTTGCAGCGGCACCAAACTCGCCACGCTCTATATTCTTGATGAACGAAGGAATTTTTATGCTCACGGGGCAACCCTCCATACAGGTGGGATTGGGGCAGTCGAGACAGCGCTGCGCCTCGCGCATTGCCATTTCCACGGTGAGGCCGCGGTTCACCTCCTCGCGCAACTGAGTGGCACGATAGGCGGGCTCAAGCTCGGGCATTTCGCAGCGCTCGATGGCTGCACGCTCCTTTCCTTTGAGCTTGCCGCGAAGCTCGACGCGCCACGCAGCATTACGGTCGGTCAGTTCGTCGGCGGCGGGGAGGGGTGCGCACTCCTCTCCGTGCGAGTTTACGAACCTCTCCATCTCCTCTTGCTCCTCGCGCTTGAACGAGCCCAGACGCTGCATCATCCCGTCAAAATCAACTTTGTGGCCATCAAACTCAGGGCCATCGACGCACACGAATTTTGTCTTTCCATCGACCGTTACACGGCAGGCGCCACACATTCCCGTGCCATCGACCATAATTGTGTTCAGCGACACCTCGGTGGGAATCTCATATTTCTTTGTCAACAGGCAGACGAATTTCATCATCACAGCGGGGCCTATTGCCACGCACTTATCCACCTTCTCGCGCAGAATAACGCGCTCAACGCCCTCGGTAACCAATCCTTTGTCGCCGTAAGAGCCATCGTCGGTCATAATAATCACCTCGTCCGAAACGGCGCGCACCTCATCCTCCAATATAATAAGGTCTTTTGAGCGGCCCGCAAGCACCGATATTACTCGGTTGCCCGCCTTTTTAAGCGCTGTGGCAATGGGCAGCATAGGTGCAACGCCCACGCCTCCGCCGGCGCACACCACGGTACCGAAATTCTCGATGTGTGTAGCCTGTCCCAGAGGGCCTACAACGTCGGTAATATGGTCGCCCTCGTTAAGGTCGCACAGACGCGACGAGCTTTTGCCCACTTTCTGCACCACAAGAGTGATGAGGCCACGCTCGGTGTCGGCGTGAGCAATTGTCAAGGGGATACGCTCGCCCTTCTCGCCCACTCTCACAATCACAAAGTTTCCGGCACGATAGGCCTTGGCAATCAAAGGCGCCTCGACACGCAGACGGAACACCTTCTCCGAAAATTGCTCTTTTGATACTATTTTATACATAATGTGCTCAACGTTAAAAGGGTGATTTTTAGTCAATTATCTCGAATCCACAGTAAGGAACAAGCGCTGCGGGGATGCGGATACCCTCGGGTGTCTGATTATTTTCGAGTAGCGCAGCCACTATACGCGGCAGGGCAAGTGCCGAGCCGTTGAGCGTGTGGCACAACTCGGTCTTTTTCTCGGCGTTGCGGTAGCGGCACTTCAAACGGTTGGCCTGATAGTTGTCGAAATTAGATACCGACGACACCTCTAACCAACGCTTCTGCGCCTCGGAATATACCTCAAAGTCGAAGCACAGAGCAGCCGTGAAACTCATATCACCGCCACACAGACGCAGGATGCGGTAAGGAAGCTCCAGCTTCTTCAAAAGCCCCTCGACGTGCTCAAGCATCTCTTTGTGCGACTCCTTGCTGTGCTCGGGAGTGTCTATGCGCACAATCTCGACCTTAGAAAACTCGTGCAGACGGTTCAGTCCGCGAACATCCTTGCCATACGAGCCTGCCTCGCGGCGGAAGCACTGCGTGTAGGCGCAATTCTTTATGGGCAGTTGTTTCTCGTCAAGAATTACGTCGCGGTAGATATTTGTTACAGGCACCTCGGCGGTGGGGATAAGATAAAAGTCGTCCATCGTGCAGTGGTACATCTGCCCCTCTTTATCGGGGAGCTGTCCCGTTCCGTAGCCCGAAGCGGCATTTACCACCGTGGGAGGCATAATCTCGACGTATCCGGCCTTACGTGCCTCGTCGAGGAAGAAATTGATGAGCGCACGCTGCAACTGCGCGCCCTTACCTTTATATACGGGGAACCCGGCACCGGTAATTTTCACGCCGAGGTCAAAGTCGATAAGGTCGTATTTCTTGGCAAGCTCCCAATGAGGTAGAGCATCGGCGGGAAGCTCAGTCTCAAGGCCACCGCTCTTCTCCACCACATTATCCTCGGCTGTTGCACCCTCGGGTACCTCGTCGTAAGGGATATTGGGGATTGTATAAAGCAGTTCCTGCAATTTTGCGGCAGCCTCGTCCATCTTCTCCTGAAGCTCTTTTGCTTTGTCCTTTAGAGAGGCAACCTCGGCCTTAACCGCCTCGACCTCCTCTAATGCCTTTTCCTTCATCAGTCGACCGATTTTTGCGGCACACTGCTTGCTCTGTGCAAGGGTGGCATCAAGCTCGGCCTGTGCCGTGCGACGCTCGCGGTCGAGCCCGAGCACCTTCTCAACTGTCTCCTGCGCATTCTTAAAATGCTTCTTTTCGAGACCTTTAATAACTTTTTCGGTCTCCTGACTGATAACTTTAACTGTCAACATATTTTTGAATTTTATAATTTCTTGACGATAATATTTGGCAAAGGTACAACTATTTTCCCGAAAATGCGTAAATTGTGTTTCATTTTATTATAAAGTGTTTAAAAAAAGGCAATAAAGAGAGGATGCACATACCCACACGCGCGCGCGTACACGTATAATATAAGGTAAAAACTGTAATCCATTTTTAAATAAAAACAGCCTGTACAAACATCAAACAGCGCAAAAAAGGCCGTCTAATTGACAAAATGACAAAAGATTACACACCACCCCCGCTCAAAAAGCGATTAAGAGCGTCCGGTACCCACTTTTAAGATTCTATTCTGACACTTTGAATAGCATTATTTCATTTTTGCTTTCTTTTTTCCAATCACAAAAAGCATAGATTCAGATAAAAAAAGCCAGCCAATCACCACCGCTACACCGTTAAATATCACACACTTACAAGGCACAATAAGCGCCAACAAGAGAATATATTAAAAAATCAAGATTTTACAAAATTCCCAATTTTGACAAAATTTTTAGCATTAACTTTCTTTTGCAATTGAATTAAAATTGTTATCTTCGCAACCTTGGAAAAAGTCCTTACATAAGGACGCCATAAAAAACTAAACTTAACTACTTAATTATTATTAACTTAAATTCATTATCAAATGAAAAGAGTGCTATTTTTGTTAACCTGCATTATGCTTGGTGTAGGTATGGCAACAGCGCAAACCAGCAGCATTTCGGGTATTGTTTACTCGGAGTCTGACGGCGAGCCTGTAATTGGAGCCTCTGTATTGGTTGTGGGTACCGCTACTCTTGGTGCTTCTACCGATATTGAGGGTAAGTTCACTATTGACAGAGTACCTGCAAGCGCAACACACATTCGCGTTTCTTACGTAGGTATGGCTACTCAGGAGGTGAAAATCCAGCGTGGTAAGACAATCAAGATTACACTTACCGAGGATGGTCTTTCACTCGACGAGGTTATGGTTGTAGCTTATGGTACAGCCAAGAAATCGGCATTTACCGGTTCGGCATCGGTTGTAAAGGCCGACAAGATTGAGGCACGTAAGGTTTCTAACGTAACCAACGCCCTCGCCGGAACAATCGCCGGTGTTCAGACACTTAAGTCTAACGGTCAGCCCGGAACAAGCGCAACCGTACGCGTTCGCGGTGTCGGTTCGCTCTACGCAAGCAACAACCCTCTTTACGTTGTTGACGGTGTTCCTTTCGACGGTGATATTTCGTCTATCAACCCCGCCGACATCGAGAGTATGACAGTACAGAAGGATGCAGCTTCGGCCGCTCTTTACGGTGCTCGTGGTGCCAACGGTGTTATTATGGTAACAACAAAGAAGGGTAAGACACACGAGTCTCGCGTAACATTCGACGCAAGCTGGGGTATCAACGAGCGTCAGATTGGTAAGTACGATGTTCTCGGCTCGGCCAACGAGTATATGGAGACACTCTATCAGGCTCATCGCAACGCAGGTTACTACAACCTCGGTTACGACGCAGCAAGAGCTCACGCATACGCTAACGCACAGCTCTTCCCCGCTCTTGGTTACCAGATGTACACATTGGCCGAGGGCACAACAGGCCTTATCGACCCCGCAACAGGTAAAGTACACGCCGGTGCCACACTCGGTTACAGCGATGGTAAAAACTACTACACTCCCGATGATTGGACAGAGGGTACCATTGACAACCAGATGCGTCAGGAGTACAACTTCAGCGTTTCGGGTGGTACAGAGCGCATCAACTACTTCTTCTCGGCCGGTTACCTCGAGGATGGCGGTATCATCGAGAATAGTGGTTTCGACCGTCTCACAACACGTTTGAGCGTTGACTATCAGGCTAAGAAATGGTTGAAAATTGGTACAAACATTGCTTACACAAACAGCGAGAGCCGCTACCCCGGCGATCAGACAACAACAAACTCATCGGGTAACGCCTTCTTCCTTGCCAACAACATTGCTCCCGTATATCCCCTGTACATCCGCAACGCCGATGGCAGCATTATGCGCGACGCACAGACAGGTCGTCCCGTTTACGACTATGGTGATGGCAAATACTCGGCCAGCACACGTAACTGGATGTCTATGTCTAACCCTATGAGCGACCTTATCTACAACAGCACCGAGTACCTTATGGACATCTTCAGCGGCAAATACTTCGCCGAGATTACTCCCATCAAGGGCCTTAAGTTGACAGCTGCACTCAGCACATACGTTGACAACACACGCGCTCACGACATAGGTAACAACAAATATGGTCAGAGCGCAAGCTACGGTGGTACTGTAACACAAGACAACCAACGTACATACACATTCAACCAGCAGTATCTTGCCAACTACAACATTAGCCTCGGCAAAAACAACATCGAGGCAATGGCCGGTTACGAGGCATACGACTATCGTTACGAGAATTCTTGGGCATCAGGTCAGAATTTCTACAAAGAGGGCGACTACACAGTTAACAACACCATCGACCAGAAACGTGGTGGCGGCTCGGCCTCGGAGTACTCGACACGTGGTATCTTCGGTCGTTTGAACTACAATTGGGACGAGAAGTACTTTGCAAGCGTATCTTATCGTCGCGATGCCTCTTCGCGCTTCCATCCCGACAACCGTTGGGGCGACTTCTACTCGGCTTCGGCAGCTTGGGTAATCAGCAAAGAAAAGTTTATGGAGGACTACACTTGGGTTGACCTTCTAAAATTTAAGGTATCATACGGTGAGCAGGGTAACGACAACATAGGTAACTACTATGCTTACCTCGACCAATACACAGTAACAGGTGCCGACGGTTCATTCTCGGACGGTCTTTTGGCTTACAAGGGTAACAAAGACCTTACTTGGGAGAAGAGCCAGTCATTCAACACCGGTTTCGACTTCTCGCTCTTCAACTACAAGCTAAACGGTACAGTTGAGTACTTCAGCCGTAAGAGTAGCGATATGCTCTACAACAAGCCCGTATCACCCTCAAACGGTTACACATCAATTCCTATGAACGTAGGTTCAATGACCAACAGCGGATGGGAAATTGAGCTCACAGCAACTCCTTACAAGGCACGTAACTTCAAGTGGGATGTTTATGCAAACGCCACATTTGTAAAGAACGAGATTAACGAGCTTCACCCCGAGCTTAACGGTAAGTACATCAGCGGTACGTCAATCCTTGAGGAGGGTGAGTCAATGTACCAGCTCTACCTTGTTAAGTACGCAGGTGTTGACCCCAACACAGGTCTTTCACTCTTCCACGCTAAATACACATTCGACGAGCACTTCCAGCGTTTGATTAAAAGCGGTGAAAAGACACAGGCAGAGTACGACAAGCTCCTTAAAGACGAAGACGCTTACGCAGCAGAAGTTGCAGCATACGAGAAGAACCCCGAGCGTTACGTAACATCTAACTACTCGGTTGCATCGCAGACCGGCCGTGAGGCAACAGGCGACCTTATGCCCGATGTATATGGTGGTTTCGGTACAACAATCGAGTTCTACGGCTTCGACCTCGGCGTACAGTTCTCTTATCAGATGGGTGGTAAAATTTGGGACTACACATATCAGGATTTGATGCACAACGGTGGTTCTTCGGATGCAGGACACAACTGGCACAAAGACATTGCCAACGCTTGGACACCCGAGAACCGCAACACAGATGTTCCCCGTATCGATGCAGTTGACCAATACACAAACCAGAGCAGCGACCGTTGGTTGATTTCATCTAACTACCTCTCGCTCAACAACATCACATTGGGTTACACATTCCCCAAGAGCTGGTGTCGTTCACTCGGTTTCAACTCAATCCGCGTTTACGGTGCAGCCGACAACGTAGCACTGCTTTGCGCACGTAAGGGTATGGACCCCCGTCAGAGCTACACAATGACAACAACATCAACATACGGTGCTCTGCGTACAATCACAGGTGGTATCAAACTTACATTCTAAACATCTAATTTAAGAGAAAAATGAAAAATTTCAAATATACATTTATTGCGTCGGCATTGGCAGCCTTTACACTCGTAGGCTGTAACGACCTCGATACCGAGCCTCTGGGTTCTACTATCACCGCCGACCAGAAGGAGGAGGCTATTGCCTCTAACCCCGAGAGAATCAAGGCAAGCGTTACTGCTATGACCTCGGCCTTCTACAACTTTGGTAAGATTTTCGACGAGAGCTACCACAACGACCTCGGCTACCCCACCATTATGCTGTGGACCGACAGCCGCGGTACCGACCTTGTATCCGAGGACATAGGTTACAACTGGTTCTCAATGGCTGTTACATTCGAGGATGCCAACTACACATACTACGGTACACGCCTCATTTGGAGCACCATCTACAAGCAGCTGAACACAGTTAACGCTGTAACAGCAATGATTAGCGCCGACACCGAGGATGCCAACCTCAAGTTCTATCTTGCACAGGCTTACGCTATCCGCGCGTTCGACTACTTTACCCTTGCACAGCTCTACCAGCACACATACGTTGGTAACGAGGACAAGCCCTGTGTACCCATCATCACCGAGGCTAACGCCGATGCTGCCGGTTCCGAGGGTTGCCCCCGCGCTACTGTAAAGGAGGTTTATGCACAGATTATGAGCGACATCAACAGCGCAATCGCTATTCTCGAGAACAGCGACGTTGTACGCGAGGACAAGCGTTACATCAGCCTCGACGTTGCCTACGGTATCCGTGCACGTGTTAACCTTGTAATGAACAATTGGGAAGCTGCCGCTTCGGATGCCGACAACGCAATCAAGAACAGCGCTGCCGCTCCCTACGCTATTGACGACCTTAAGAAGCCCGGCTTCAGCGAGATTGAGGACGCATCTTGGATGTGGGGTATCGTAGTTGCCGAGACCGACCGTCCCGTAACAAGCGGTATCTGTAACTTCCCCTCTCATATGGGTTCACTCAACTACGGCTACGCATCGGTAGGTGCTTGGCGTTGCATCAACAAGGAGTTGTTCGAGTCAATCCCCTCGACCGACGTTCGTAAGGGCTGGTGGTTGGACGAAGACTGTATGTCAATGAACCTGAACGCCGAGCAGGCCGACTACGCAATCAACGAGGCAGGCTGTCCTCCCTACACACAGATGAAGTTCGGTTGCTACAAGGACGAGACCTACACAAGCACCAACGCCAATGATATTCCTCTTATGCGTATCGAGGAGATGTACCTCATCAAGGCCGAGGCCGAGGCAATGGCAGGCAATGCCGCAGCCGGTGCAGCTACACTTGAGACACTTATCAAGACCTACCGCGACCCCGCTTACACCTGTATTGCAACAACTCCCGAGACTGTACAGGAGGCTGTATGGAAGCAGCGTCGTATCGAGCTTTGGGGCGAGGGATTCTCTTACGGCGACCTTATGCGTCTGAAGAAAGGTGTTGACCGTCGCGGCGCAGGCTTTGCCGATCACCTTGTATTCAACATTCCCGCAGGCGACAAGATTCTCATCTACCCCATCCCCCAAGCCGAGATGGAGCGTAACCCTCTGATTGGTGAGAACAACGAGCTTATGGAAAACCTTCCCGAACCCGTAACAGAGTAAAAAACATAAAATTCGGTTCCCCACCCTCCCGCGCCACACAAAAGCGCGGGAGAGTGAAAGCCGAAAGACATTAAAATAAATAAAATTATGAAACTTTATAAATCATTACTTATTTTGTCGATGGTAGCTGTTGCAGGCCTCTTCACAGCTTGTAGCGAGGATGGTTATTGGGATAAGTACAATTTCCAGAACGACACATACTCATTCGAGCGCGCTTCAAACAGCTACAGCCTTAAAGCAACCGACGAATTTTCAGAAGTTAAGGTTACCGTTGTAAGAGGTACCACAAAGGGAAATGTTGATGTTCTCACAACACTTTCTGCAAACAGCGATATTATCACTCTTGCCGACACAGCAGCACACTTTGTCGATGGCAGCAGCACAGCCGAGATTTCAATCCTGATTAACCAATCTAAGATTGAGATGGGCGTTAACTACAAAGCCGATGTAACATTGAATGTTCCCGAGGAGCAGCTATCGGTATCGGGTGCCACAACCTACACACTCTCATTTATTGTTGATTACAATTGGGTAGCAGCAGGTAAGGGTATCTATCAGAGTGGATTGTTTGGCGAGCAGATGGAGTGCACATTCGAGATGGCCGAGGGTTACAAAGGTGGCTACTACTGCCGCGTATCTCCCTTCAATCCCGGTTACTCAATTCCCTTCTTCCTCGACGAGGCAGGAAACGCAGTAGGCATCCCCTCGGGTATATACAATATGGGTATCAAAGTAAACGGTGCATCATTCGACTTCTACTACGACCCCGCAGGCGGTTACGGCAGCTATTGCAAGCCTTTCACAAACGATGGAAATGTATATTACCTATATGGCGTTTGGAATTCAGGTGGTAACCCCGCTTGGATTGCAGCAGACGCATTTATGTGGACAGAGGGTTGGCCCGGCGCAGCAGCCGAGTAATTTTCCTCTCGACGTAAATAATTCAAATGGATGGTTCTTTTTAAGAGCCATCCATTTTTTTAAATTTGTAAATACCCCACAAAAAAACCGCTCCTCTTTTTTGTAATAAAGAGGAGCTCCCCAACGGGGGGAGGAGTTAAAACAACCACAAACAATAGTGTTTTTTAATGTACAATCGAACTCCTCAGACGCTACGCGCCAGCTCCTCTTTGTCGAAAGAGGAGCAGCAATAACGCTCATAATAATTTAAAACACCCCAAAAAACCGCTCCTCTTTTTTGTAATAAAGAGGAGCTCCCCAACGGGGTGAGGAGTTAAAACAACCACAAACAATAGTGTTTTTTAATGTACAATCGAACTCCTCAGACGCTACGCGCCAGCTCCTCTTTGTCGAAAGAGGAGCAGCAATAACGCTCATAATAATTTAAAACACCC
>JAFQVS010000037.1 GCA_017407905.1 Bacteroidaceae bacterium
AGAAGCTGTTTAAATTTCTAAAGATATTTTTTGTATATTGGAAGCTGTTATTTCGTTGTTTTTTATGTTCAAAAATGTCTGTTTCCTTCTTTTTCTCGGTTACGTAGCCCGCTACGCGCCCTACAAAAAATAATAAAACATCCTATTTTTGACCTATAAAAAACTTAACGATATAAATTTAAACAGCTTCTAAAAAAACTGATTTTTGCAAATTTGAAAATTACATAAAACAATGAAGATAGGAGATAAAGTGCGCTTCATCCACGAGACGGGTGGGGGCGTTGTTACCCGATTCAAGGGAAAAGATACAGTGATTGTCGAGGGCGAGGATGGATTCGAGATTCCAATGCCCATAACAGAGTGCGTTGCGGTGGATACAAACGAGTATAATTTTCAGAAAAAGACGCTCACACCAAAAGAGGAACCCAAAAAAGCGCCCCGTCCCACAGCAGCAAGGGTAGAGCCTCGCGCCGACATTTTCGGCGAGGAGGATGCCCCCTCGAAAGAGCCTGTCGTTACCTTCCGCCCGATGGAGCGTCCCGCGGGCGAAAGGCTGAATATATCATTGGCCTATCTGCCGATGGACGAAAAATCGCTCTCAAACTCGCGCTTCGAGGCCTATATAATAAACGAGAGCAACTATTGGGTCTATTTTACATATTCCGTGGTCGAGGGGCGCAGCTGGAGGGTGCGTGCCAACGGTCTTTTAGAGCCCGACTCCAAGCTATTCCTCGAAGAGTTTGGCCGCGACGAGCTTAACGAAATGGAGCGTGTGGCCGTGCAGCTGCTGCCATTCAAGCAAGAGAAAGCCTTTGCACCAAAAGCGGCAATGAGCATCGAGCGGCGCATCGACACGGTGAAATTCTACAAACTGCATCTGTTCAAGGAGAATCCTTTCTTCGACGAGGGGGCGCTCATCTACGAGCTTGTAACGGACGATAAGCCTGTAAAAGAGATATTTACCGATGCGGGTGAAATTCAGCGCATAATCCTCGAAAAAAAGAGTCTCGATGAGCCGAAGCGTCCAACGGCCGACACAAAGCTGCCCAAAGGAAGCGATATTTTAGAGGTTGACCTGCACGCCGACGCGCTGCTCGAAACTACCGCGGGCCTCACCCCGTTCGATATTCTGAATCATCAGTTAGAGGTTGTGCGCACTACCATAAACGAGCATATAAAGGAGAAGGGTAAAAAGATTGTCTTTATACACGGTAAGGGCGAGGGGGTGCTGCGCAACGCCATTATGCAGGAGCTTAGGCGTAAGTATCCGCGTTGCCTGTCGCAGGATGCCTCGTTCCAAAAGTATGGGTTCGGAGCCACAATGGTGATTATAAAATAAACATAATAGGCAGAGCATCTATGCTCTGCCTATTATGTTAGAATACTATCATTGCTCCGGCCGAGAGGGAACGGAACCGCGGCCCATAGTTTGTGTCGAGCACATTCATCGGCGAATATTTTATGTAAAAGGCAATGGGATTTATTTTAAGCTCGCCTTTAAAATCGACCGTAACGCTCTTTTGGTGTATATTACTGCTTTGCTCCTTGACGCCCTCGCGATTCTCGCCGTTGACCAATGTGTAACGTGTCTTCAGCGAGCCGCTTGTATTGAAATTGACCACGGGGCCGGCTGCTATTGATACGTTGCCAAAGAGACGCTGACGCAGCATAAGGTCGAGCGTGAGGCTGAATACTTTCAGGCGCGAGAAATCTATGTCGGCGCCCTCGGGGTAGCTGCCGAGGGTTATTCCCGTACCATCCTTAATGAATCGTGTGTCGCCTCGCATACGGTAGTTGCGCCAATCGACGCCGAATCCCATTGTGAGGTGTGTGTTTCTTGTCGGGGCGAATCTCCAATGGAAAATATTGTTCAGGAAAAATTCAAATCCTCCGTTTGTCATATCAACGTCCATCCCCGGTGCCTGCGAGGTTGTTCCCACAAGTCCCATTCCAAATTGTATATCGTCGATTATGTTGAATGAGAATCGGGCAGTCTGGTATTGTGGTCTGCTGCTTGCGCCTGTTTGTCGGTCTTTCTTTTCGAGGAATGGGATGTTAAAGTCCCAATTTTTGTTTTTCTCGCTTGTTATTGAGGTGTTTGTGCCCTTGGAGTAGCCTTTGCGCACCGAGTAGATGTAGTCGTCGTTGCCCTCTTTTCCGCGTACCTCTACATTTATGTATCCGCGCCCCTCGCTTATGCGCACTTCATTGGGTTTTTTTATTATTACGACGCTGTCGCCATCCTGACTTTGTGCGCTTGCTGTGAGTGTGGCACCAAGCAGTGCCGCTGCAATTAAAAACTTTTTCATAATGTCTCTTGTTTATTTCTTTATTTTTTTTTATCTGAATGTCTTTTTTAACTCTTCGAGTGTGGCGTACCCCTCCATATATACCACGGTTACTTCGTTGGGTTCGTTGCTGCGCAGTGAGCTGTTGCGGTAGAATAGGTAGCGGTATTTGTTGTCTCGCGGCTCGAATATGAAGAAACCGTAGTAGAGGCGTCCGTCAATGTGGCCGCACTCTTTGTCTATGGTCTTTTGTGCGTCTTTGTTTACTGCTTGCTCAATCTCGTCGTATAGGCGGCTGTCGCCGGTGGTTATACTGCGGAAGAGGGTGAGATTGTAGGGCTTTAGGGGGCGTCCGGTTATGTGGGCTGCCGTGAATTTCAGTTTCCATTTTCCCTCGCCCTCGAACAGACGGGATACTTCGAGGCCTTTTTGGGCATTTGCGCTTATTGCACAAATTGCTAACAGTATTATGGTCAGTAGTTTACGCATAGGGCTTACTGTTTATTGGTTGTTGTTCTCGTAATTCTCTATTGTGTGGAATATGCTGCCGAGCTGTTGTTCGACTGAGTGTCGGCCTATTCCGTTGTCCATTCGTTGCATTGTGTTGTGCATTTGTGCAAGAACTATTGCTTCGTCGGTGTATTTTTGTCCGTTGATATATGCTATGCAGATGTCGCTGTCGGGGGCGTTTATTTGCCACGTGGCCAAAAAGATGCCTATTGTTATTGCTGCTGCGACGCTCCATTTTAGTGCGCGGTTTATGCTGTTTATGGGGCGCTTTTTTGCCGTGTGGGCTCCGTGGTGGTGCTTGGCTGTGGTAAGGTAGCCCATCACAGCTTTTATCTCGTTGTATTGTGGCGAGGCCGATTGGGGGCTTGCAAGGAATTGCTTCAGGAGTTGTTCCTCGGCGTCGGTGGTGGCGGCGTCGAAATAGCGCTCTATCAGCTGCTGCCACTCTTGGGTGTCGGCTGTGCTTTGTTGTGGGGTGTTTTTTGTGTCGCTCATTCTTGTATCCTCCTTTGATAACATTCTCTGATTTTTTTTCTCGCTCGCGAGAGCTGCATTCTGGCGGCTGCGGGTTGCAGGCCTAATCGTCGGGCTATGCTCTCTATTGTCTCGCCGTTGTATTCTTTGCTGTGTAGTATCTCTTTTTGCAGTGGGCTGAGCTCTTGCTCTATTATCTCTTCTATCTCTCTAAAGTGTTCCTCGCGCTCGTCGGGGAGGTCGTCGGTGGTGTCGTGTTGTTCGTCTATCGGTATTGTGTTTAGTTTGCGCTTGCGCAGATTGTCGATGCACAGGTTGCGCAGGGTGGTGGCGGTGAGTGCTTCGGCTTCTGCGTCGGTTGTAATGTTCTCGCGCCGAGGCCACAGGCGACAAAAGGTCTCTTGCAGTGCGTCGTCGGCGTCGCTGTCGTTGGCGAGCAGATGCAGGGCTATGTTCAGGAATTTATTCCTGAGGTTGGTAAATACGTTTATGAGTGCTTCTTCGCTCATTCTCTTTTGTCGGTCTTTTTTTTGTTTTTTTGTGGCTTCTACTTTATAAACGTAGGTGCGGGCCGAATGTAACACTTTTTTTGAGAAATTTATCAAAAAAAATAGTCGGGACGTTAATCCCGACTATTTTTTTTCTGTTCTTTTGCGCTTATTAGAAGTAGAGGTATCTGTTATCCTCGATATTGGCATTCTCGATAAGGTCGCTCATAAAGTAATTCATATTGCGCAGACCTTGTGCCTTGAGGACTGCCTGCTCGCTCTCGGCGTTAAACTCGCGCTTACCCTTGTTTACTGTCTTTAGCTTAATGACGTAAACGCCGTTGTCGCCTTTGATTGGGGCGCTAACCTCCTCGGGTAGCAGCTTGGTAACTGCTGCGCTGATTACTGTTTCGTTGGCCGAGATTGATTTTACGTAGGTGGGTGATGCGAAGCTGATGCGTTCGATTACATCCGATTTTACGCCTGCGATGTTTCCAATCTCGTCGAAGCTCTTGCCTGTGAGCTCGCCGATGATTCTCTCGGCTTTTTTGTCGGCTTTTGCTCTGTTGTTAACAATCAATGAGAGCTTGTCCATTGATGTGTAGCCTTTCTCGTTGATGCCTGTGAGGGCTACTACAAGGAAGTTGTTGTTCTCGCCACACTCGTAGAGGGGTGATACTTCGCCAACCTCGGCCTCGCTGAATATCCAACGGATTGCTTTGCGTGTGTCGCTTATCTGTGCAATGTTGTGTGTGGTGTTAAATACGCGGTTCTGTGTCATTACGCGGAAACCATACTCCTCGGCGTTTTTCTCAAGGTCTTCGATGCTCTTGCAGGTAGCTACATATTGACTGAATTTGTTGTATGCCTCGTTGTAGGTCTCGTTGCTGAACTCTACTGTGCGCTTGATAACGGCTGCGTTGTATTTTGTTACGGGGTTCTTGCTGCCGATTACCTGATAGATGAGTGTGGCGCCGTTGCTGAGTGTGAGTGTGTTGTACTCGCCTTTCTTGCCGCTGATGATGGCGCTTATGTAGGCTGCGTCGTCGCTCTGAGGAGCTGCGCCGTCGTACATTGCTGATGTCATCCACAGTGAGTCGTTGTTTGCCTGACCATATTTTGCCGAGAGCTCTTTAAAGTCGGCGCCTTTCTTCAGTACATTCAGAAGGCTGTCGGCAAGGGCTGCTATCTTCTCGGGGCTGTCGGTAACGACGGGAAGAACGCGGAATTGTACCGAGTCGGGCAATGTGCTCTTTCCGAGGAACTTAAATACTGTGTAGCTGTTATCCGATTGGTTGTAGATGGGGCCTACTACCTGATTCACTTCGAGTGAGTCGAGGCGCAGACGTACCTCCTCGGGGTAGGCGCTCTTGGTCCAAGCAAGCTCGCTGTAATTGGTCTCGCTGCCTGCGTTGCGTACGATGCTTGCGTAGTCGCTCTCTTGTGTGAGGAGGGTTGCCTGCTCACTGAGCTCGCTACGCAGTGCTGCGTGGTCTTGCTCGCTGGGAGTAACGGTGTAGCTTACGTATTTTATGTCGCGGCTCTGATAGGGCTCTTTGTAAATGAGCTTCTCGGTGTCGTATGCCTTCTGACGGTCGCTGTCGCTAATCTTGATTGTCGAGTCGGCTATTGCCGAGTAGGGGTAGGCCTTAATCTCGATGTCGTAGGTTGTGTTGCTTGCGTTGAAGCTGTTCTCGGCTGCAATGGGGTTCGAGAGGAATGTGCTTGCTATGAGCGACTGATATTTCTGTGCCAGAAGCTCGTTCTTGATTGACTTCTCGATGAAACACCAGTAGTCGTAAGCGGGCTTGAGCTGCTGTACAAGCTCGGGGACATTTTTGTTGCTCTCGTATTGGCTGAGGAAGTCGTTGAGAATGTCAATGTCGAATTTACCCTCGGCGTTACGGAAAGGGGTCTGCTGAAGCAGGGGATACTCGCCCTTTGTTACTACTGCCAAAATCTCGGCGTCGGTAACTGTGAGACCGAGCTTCTCGGCTTCTTTCTTGATAATCTCGTTCTGCAAATACTCGTTCCAAACTTGGTCTTTGAGCTGGTTGTTCTCGGCCTCGCTCAAGGGGGCGTTGCCACGAGCAAACTGAATTACGCCCGAGTACTCCTCGAACATCTGCTGGAATTGGGTTGCTGTAACTTCTTCACCGTTTACGCTTCCAACGGCTTGTGAGCCTTGGGGAGATTGGAATAGTCTCAGGGCGTCGCCTACGATGAATGCTAATAGCGCAAGGCCCACAAAGATAAGAAGCAGGGGACCTCGGTCGCGCAGTGATTGTAATGTTGCCATAGTCTTTTTATGTTTTAAATTTTTTAGTTTCTCGTCAAACGCGGCAAAGATACAAAATTGCTTTTAATTTTTAGGTATGTTAGTGTGAAAAAGTTAATGCTGTAATGTGGGTTTATTGCTTTTTTTTGTGTAAAAATGGGTGTTTTATTGCAAAAAAATAGCAGACACTGCTTTTGGGGGCTGTGTCTGCTATTTTTATGGTTGGTGGCCGAGGCCCTCTTTAGTCCTCTTTGGCCTCTATTACTTTCAGTTTCACAAGGTCGATGCGCATACTGCGTTGTTTTATTGTCTGTATCTGATAGTTGTCTATTGTGATGCACTCGTTCAGCTGGGGGAAGCGTTGGTAGTGGGCGAGTATGTATCCGCCTAAGGTCTGATATTCGTCCGACTCGGGAATGTCGAGGCCGAACATTTCGTTTATGCGCTCTACTTCGAGGCGTCCCGAGAGTAGATACTCGTTGTCGCCCAATGCTTTTGCCGTGTGGTTGGTGTTGTCGTGCTCGTCCTCAATTTCGCCGATAATCTCTTCGAGCAGGTCTTCGAGCGAGATTATGCCCGATGTCCCGCCAAATTCATCGACTACCACGGCCAACGACTTTTTCTGTTGCATAAGGGTGCGCAGCAGTTTTTGGGCCGAGAGGGTCTCGGGGACAATGGGCATCTTGCAGATGCGCTGTTGCCAATGCTCGCTGCTGCGGAAAAGCTCCGAGGAGTGTATGTAACCGATAATGTTGTCGATATTGTCTTTATAGACGATTATCTTGGAGTGGCCCGACTCGATGAACATTGACTTTAGCTCGTCGAGCGAGGCGGTTACCTCGAGGCCGTATATCTCGGTGCGGGGGACGTAGCAGTCGCGTACTTTTATGTCCGAAAAATCGAGCACATTTTGGAATATTCTAACGTCGTTGTCAATCTCCTCTTCCTCTTTTATGGCGTTGTCTATACTGCTCTGAATGAGGTTGTTAAGCTCGGTCTTGCTGAATGTGTTGTCGCGTGTCTCTTTGTTTATGTGTACCCTGAAAATCTTTAACAAAAGGCAAGAGAGCCACGTTGTGAAGCGTGCAAGGGGATACAGCAGTATGTATATGGGGTACATTATGAGCGCAAAGCGCTTGAGGGCTCCGTTGGGGTTGATGCGGAAGATGGCTTTGGGGACAAATTCGCCCGTAAGGATTATTATTACTGTCGATATTAGTGTTTCAAGAAACAGGCGCAGGCCGGTGCTGTCTGTGATTCCCGAGAGTACTGTCTCGTTCAGCAGCTTGGCCATAAGAATACCGTATATGACAAGCACTATATTGTTGCCGACAAGCAGGCTCGATACAAAATTGTTGCTGTTGGTATAGAATTTGTCTATCGCATACGAGGTTATGGTGCGATTGTTTATGTCGATACCCAACAGCAGTTTGTTGGAGGCAATGAATGCAATCTCCATTCCCGAGAACAGGGCCGAGAAGAGTATTACTATTATCAGCAGTAGTATATTGGTTATCATAGTCTTAAAATTCCTCGATGGGATATACGCCTGTTGTGTTGAGTATTTCCCATACGGTTAGATTCTGGTTGGCGGTAAAGCCTATCCCCTCGGTTATTTGGTCTTGTTGCTCTATTCTGATGTGGCTGTCCGAGTATATGCGCTCGGTCTCGCTGCTCCAGAATAGTTTGTCGGTGAATATCTTTTCGTTTTTTATTGTGTGTATGCGGACGTTGCCGTACAGCTGCCACAAGCCTATTTTGTCGTAGTAGTAGGCTGTGTCGCTGCGGAGGGTGGTCTCGACGCGCATACTATCGTCATATTGCTCAAGATAGATGCCTTTCTCGAATGCCCAATAAGAGGGGTTGCGCTTGTCGTACATATGCCACTCTTCGGCCTCGACTTTGTAGCTTATGCGGCCCGAGTCGCTTATGAGGGTGCTGACGCCGTAGGTGCTCATAAAGGCTATTGAGTCGGCCTCGCCACCATCGACAATGACGCTTGCCTTATTTTCGCCGCACGACGAAAAAAGGATACACAGTACAGCTATCGCCGATAAGGCGATAGCTGTACTGTGTGTTTTATTGCTTTTATTAGCGAATTGTTGTTGTCTCATTTATCCATCCACCAATGGTAATGCTCTTGCCTTTGCTGTAACCTCGCATAAAGAGCTCGTCTTGTGCGGGGAAGTAGTTTGAATATTGTGCAATGAGCTTGTTGGCCTGTTCTTTAACTGTGGGGTCAACGGCCTTTGCACGTTGCAATTTGTCAACTGCTGCGTAGTAGGTGCAACCGTTGAGAATGTTGTCGTTATTCCAATTGGGCGATGCTGCGTAGCACTGTGCTATGAGGATGTAGGGGTCGCCGAATTTTGAGTTTAGGGCGATGGCCTTGCGGGCATACTCGCGTGCCTTGCTGTATTTCTTAAGGCTCAGATAGATGGCGCCTACCTTGTTGCACATATCAGCCTTGTTGGTGGCACTCTGCTCGAGCTCGATGGCTTGGTCGAAGAGCTCCATTGCCTTGTCGGTGTCGCCTTTCTTGAAGTAACGGTAGCCGCAACCCATTGCTGCCTTTGAGGTGGGCTCTATTGCGAGAGCATACTCCGAGGCTGCAAGATAAGCGTCCTGATTGGTACATTTTAGCATACTCATAAGGGCAATTACCTTGTTCAGATACTCGATGTTACCCTTGTTCTCCTCGATTTTGGGTGCGTAGATTGCCTCAAGGTCGTCGCACGATGCTGCGCCGCTGTTGATGAAGTAACCGTCGATGTTGCTGCGGGCAATGCGCGCTGCGTCAATCATCTTGCCAAAGCCGTCGGCACGAACGCTGTCTTTGGGGTCCTGAAGCTCGGTGTAACGGTTGGTGTAAAATTCGATGCGCTCGTTGTATTTGTCGAGTACATCTACAATATATACCGATGCGTCAAGATAGTCCTGAATAACTTGCTCGCCGTGGCCTGCGGGGTCTTTTTTGTACTTTTGTGCAGAAATCTTCATAAGATTCTGTGTTACAATGTACTCCGACTCACCCTTTTCCATATCAACCGACTCGCGCAGCATTCTGTATGCCTCGTCAAGAGAGGCATTGGGCACCAAACGAATGTAGTCGAGGGCTTTCTTGCCCAATGTGTTACCGGCCGAGAGCTTGGTCTTTGTAATCTCTTGCAGCTTGTCGTTGTATTTAATCTGCTGGTCGTAGAGGGCCATAAGCTCGTTGATGTAATCGAGCTTCTTCTGCTCGTCCTGCTCTTTGGCGATGAGGCCTTTGAGGATTTTTACACCGTTTGTGTATGTATCGACACGTGCTACGGGGTATTTTGTGAAAAGCTCTTTCCAAAAGGGGTAGGCTGTATCGAAACTGTTGTTCTTGACATTTACGTTGCAGTTACTAATCAGTTGGACGCAGTTGATACTGTCCTCTCCAACGCCGAAACGGTTGTCGTTGTCGATACCGTTAATCTGTGCCGAGGCGCCTATGGCTGCCATCGCAAACACAATAGCTAAAATACTCTTTTTCATTTTCTTGATTCGTTATTTTTTTATTCAACTTTCATTTTCGAGAACCAACCTTCGTTGAAGGTTATTCCTAAATTTATTCTCAAGCAGGTTTCTGCTATCATTCCCGATGTTCGAGGCTCCATACGTACCACCTGCCCCGAAATGTGGAGCATTGACATTCGTTTGTTTATTTGGTTGGCCAATGGTATGGAGAATCCCGCGCTCAATCCAAATTCATCGCATCCTTTCTTACCGTTGACCTCGGTGTAGGGCTGGGCATAGTAGGCGCCTGCACGGTAGGACATTCTCTTTAGTATGTTGCGCGATATTTTACCCGGCGCATATTCGGCTCCTAATGATATTTTGCTGCGGTCGAGGCCTTTGTCGTGCCCGAAAAAGTCGGATGTGCTCCACGTTTGATAGGTGTAGTCGACTCCGAATTTCCATCGGTTTTTCAGATTGTACATTGCACCGAATCCTATTGTGTGGGGCAGGCTGAAGCCGTTGGAGATGCGCGCAGTGTCGCTCACCTGTATGCTGCCGCCTTGAATGGTCTGCTCAACTACTTGTGCATCGGCTCCGAGGTCGTGCCCAAGCGAGTAGATAAGGCCCAGCGTCATTCCGTGGCCTTTGCCCAAGAGAATGTCGTATTGTGCGCCAAAATCGAGTTTGTAGCTCGATACGTCAATATTATAGTAACGCGCGCGGTTGCGAATTGATGTGTCGTCGAAGGTCGAGGCTACTTTGTGCGAAATATCGCCGTATATGTACGAGGCGCTGAGGCCGATTGAGAGGTTGGCAAGGGGCGACCATCCGATGGCAACGAAAGGCTGATAAATTCCGCCGCTGCCACTGTAACTGTCGGTGCTCGATGTGTTGTTGCCCATCTCACTGTCTAAATTGATGTTACGGCTGCTGAACGAGTATCCTACGTTTGAGTAGGGGAGCACGCCGAAGCTCATTCCGAGGCCTTTGCGCAGGCGGAATTTCATTGCAATATAGTCGAAATTGGCATTGTGGGCGTTTATCTTTTGTCCGTTCTCTTTGAAATTGACATTTTGCAGCGAGAAGCCTGCCTCGAAGAGCATAGTAAGCGTGTCGGCCTGTGCAAGCGATGCGGGGTTCAGAAGGTTGATGAACCTTGTATCGCGCATTGCATAGCCGAGGCCGCCCATCTGGCGGTTGATGGCCAGATTCTGGTCGCTCAGTGTGCCGAGGCCGAATCGTGAATAGGGCGAGTTTACGCCGTTGTCGGCAAAAAGCGCCACTGTTACCACTAAGGCCGATAGAATTGATAGTAGTCTTTTATTGTTAATTGCCATAGTCAGCTAATGTTCTCTAATATCTTGTTTAATCCCTTTGCCACAAGGAATTTGTCTGCAAAGATGCAACTTTTTATGTTATCAGTCAATATTTTTTCGTCTCCGCCGGTTAAAAAAACTAAAAGACCGGGGTATAATTCCTTCATTTGGGTAATATAGCCCTGAATTTCGTGGCAGATGCCGCGTATAACTCCGCTGCGGATGGCACTCTCAGTGTCCTGCCCCAGAAGCGGTGTCTCGCCCTCTTTTTCGACAAGAGGCAGCTTGTCTGTGAACTTGTGCAGTGCTGTGAGGCGCATTTTTATTCCCGGGGATATGTTGCCACCCCGAAATGTTCCGCTCTTGTCTAAAAAATCTATGGTAATTGCGCTGCCTGCGTCAATTACAAGAATGTCGCGCCCGGGGGCCTGTATCATTGCTCCTACGGCCGCGGCCAGCCTGTCGCTGCCCAATGTGTGCGGCGTGCCGTAGGCCGTTTTTATTGGCAGCGGGGTATTGCAATCGAGCCATATAACACATTGGCACGAGCTTTGTATCTGCTGCTTTTGCCCCTCGGTGAGCTCAATCACCGACGATACTATCGTCCTTTGTACGCCGTATTGTGCAACTAATTCGCCTACAAATTCAAAAGAGGTGCCACTGCGTCTGCTGTGCAGAAGTATGCTCTCTCCTTTGAAAAGAAAATACTTTGTACTGTTGTTGCCAATGTCTATTATGAGTTTCAATTGTAGTCGATGCTGAAAAAACTTTGCAAAGATAGTTTAAATTATTTGTTTTTTCTCTTTTTTTATAGACTTTTGAGCAGAATGCGGTAGAATCTCTCTTTTTATTTATAATAATGTGTTAAAAAATTTGTTTGGAAAATTTATATTCGCAACTTTGTAGATTGTAAAATACATTTTCGGTGGAATAATAAATGTTCTTAATCAATTATATGAAAAACTTCCTATTTTGCTTGATTTTTATGCTGGCGGCATCTGCCGTGCCGTCCGTGGCGCAGAGAACCAACCCAAAGGCTGTGGTGGAGTTTCTGAATCGTATCGGTGGCAGTGGAGCGGCCGATAAATTTGTAATTGTTGTCGATGAGAGGCTCTCGACCGATGGCAACGACGTGTTTGTGATTACGGCACAGGATGCAAAGCCCTGTATCAAGGCCAATAGTGTGCTGTCGGCTGCGACGGGAGTAAATTGGTATCTCAACCATTATGCGCACGTGAATTTGGCGTGGAATAATCTGACGATTGACCTCGCGGCTGTTGCGCTGCCTGTCCCCACGGGCGAGGAGCGTCGCGTGAGCACTGCCGATTACAGATATTATTTCAATTATTGCACCTTCTCTTATTCGATGGCCTTCTGGACGTGGGAGCGCTGGCAGCAAGAGATTGACTGGATGGCTCTGCACGGAATAAATATGCCGCTTCAGATTGTGGGCCTCGAGGTTCTGTGGCGTAACATTCTGAAAGATAGTCGCATAGGATACACCGATAAGGAGATTGCCGACTTTATCGCGGGCCCGGGCTTTATGGCGTGGTTTGCGATGAATAATCTTGAGGGGTGGGGCGGAACAATAAATGCCGCCGACGTGAAAATGAACGGTAACCCCGAGTGGTGGTACACGCGTCAAGAGCAGTTGTGTAAGGATATTCTCTCGCGTATGCGCGAGCTTGGTATGCAACCGGCGCTTCCGGGATTCAGTGGAATGGTTCCCAACAGTATGAGCAGCAAGAGTATAAGCGGCATCAACCGTGCCGATATTATAAACAGCGGTACGTGGGCCGGCGGATACACTCGTCCCGATATTCTGAACCCGGCAAGCAGTAGTTTCGACTATATGGCCAAAATTTACTACGAGCATCTGCACAAGCTGATGGGCGTATCGGAATTTTACAGTATGGACCCCTTCCACGAGGGCGGCCTTCCGGGCGGCGTAACAAACAGCAGTTGCTATCCGGGAGTAATGGAGGCGTTGGACACATATTACGCGGCCGTGCCCGCCGACGAAAAGAACACCAACAATGTGCCCGAAAAGGCAAAATGGGTTATACAATATTGGCAGGGATTGCCTCAGCAGGGGGCGTTTGATGTGATGGACGATAAATATGGCGACCGTTTCATTGCGCTCGACCTTTTCTCGGACGCTCAGGGCAAGGCAAAATGGAACAGCGACTATTTCCGCGGTTGCGACTTTATCTTCTGTATGCTGCACAATTTCGGCGGACGCAGCGGAATGCACGGGCGTCTGCAAACGACTATGGAGGACTATTTCAAGGCGTTGGCCAAGAGTAAAATGAAGGGTGTGGGCGCAACCCCCGAGGGTATCGAGACGAATCCCATTCTCTATGATATGCTCTTAGAGCTTCCGTGGATGGATGCAAAAAATGCGCCTACAATAGACGAGTGGATTGCCGATTACTCTTACTCGCGTTACGGCATCGACAATGCAGTGGCCGCCGGTGCGCTGCGCCGTCTGAAAAACTCAGTATGGGGCTGTCAGGGCGACCAGCAGGGAACATCCGAGGCAATTATTCTTGCGCGTCCGTCGTGGGCGCCCGACCGTGTGTCGAGCTGGAGCACCGCGGCCATCTATTGGGATACGCAAGAGGTGCTGCTGGCAGCCGAGGAGCTTCTTTCGATAGGCGACCTTATAACAAACGACGATGCTGCCGCAAACTATAATTACGACGTTATTGACGTTGTGCGACAGTCGATGGTCGATTATGCTTACACCCTTATGCCTCAGATAAATGCAGCGCGCACAAACAGCGCCGAGTATGAGCGCCTCGGCAATCTGTTCCTTAGTATGATGCTCGACCTTGACGCTATGCTCTCATACGACCCCAATTTCAAACTCGAACGTTGGACGAGTATGGCGCGCAACATTGCCGATGAGGTGAGCGGAACAACCACCAACGACCGCAATTGGTTAGAGTGGAACGCACGCACGCAAATTACCGTATGGTCGAAGGGCGACACCGACCTGCACGACTACTCGAACCGCTGCTGGGCAGGCCTTATAAAGGACTACCACTACAAGCGTTGGGAGTATTTCTTCAAGCACGGCGGCGCGGCACCCAAAGGCGGATGGTTCACGGCAATGGAGTATCCGTGGACGGTTAATTTCAGCGACTACGACTACTCGTCGGTAGAGGTTCCCACCGACGTTACCGCAGCCGAAAAGACACGCGAAATTTTCGGAAAATATTTTGGTAAGATAATAGGCGCGACAGGCGCAAGATATATATTCCCGATGGGCATTGCAAGCAACGCAACAGCCACTGACGTCGTGCCCGAGATTTATCGCGGACAGCCCTCGACACTGCCCATAGTAACAGGCGGCAGCGTTAAACTCACAAGCGTGTGGATAGACGCAAACGCCGACCTTGCACGCAGCGAGGGCGAGAATTTCGTCCCCGAGAATGGGAAAATATCCCTTCCCGCCGATGCTGCCATCGGCCGCGTAAAGGCTGTGGCAACCTTCGACGACGGAACAACCGTAACATTCAACATTGCCATACGCGAGGAGATTACGGCGCCGCGCACTGTCTCGGTGGCAGCCTCGGCGGGTGGTGCAGTGGCAATCGAGGGTAGCGACCGTCTTACCGTCAACAGCGCCGAGCCCGTTACAATAAAGGCCATCGCCGACACGGGATACGACTTTTACCGTTGGACAGACGCCGATGGCAATGTGGTGGGCAACGATAATCCCTACACCTATTATGGCAAGGCCGCAGCACAATTCACCGCCGAGTTTATGGTGAACAAATGGGGCGTTCCCGCCGAGGATAAGGGCGATTGGGGCGATGCAGCCGTAGCACCGCAATATGTGAATAATATCACATTCGCCTACCACAATCGCGAGGCCTCCACAATATACGAGGCCTCTGCGGCACCCGTGAACCTCTTTAATGTGGTGCCGCAGATTGTAAACGTGCCCCGCGGCGCGAGCTTCACACTAACGTGGAGCGACGACGATAACAACGCCCTCAGATACTGCTATCTGTCGGCTTACATCGACCTTAACGCCGACGGCGACTTTACCGACGAGGGCGAGCTTATAAAAGTAGCAGGAACAAAGGGCGCACAGAATAGCGCCGTGAGCGAGGGCAGCGTGAATGCGCTTCTGCCTTATAATATGCCATTGGGGCTTACACACGCCCGCCTGCGCTTCGACGGAGCGTGGAAAAACGACGGCTACAATGCCGAGACAAAAGCCTACGATGCAAAAGCAACGCTTAACCGTATGTGCTACGAAATTATCCTAAACATAACAGAGTATTCGAGCACCGCCTCGCGCATAGCAGTCGAGACGAACAACAGCGAGTGGGGCACCGTCTGGGTGGCAACCGACGAGACACCCTCGGACAGCAAACTAACCGAGATTGACGTTACCCGCGGCATACAATTTACTCTGACGGCCGAGCCGAGCGACGGAGCCGAGTTTTTAGGCTGGTTCGACGCCTACGGACGCCTTGTGTCAAGCGAGCCCGTGCACACAATGTACTCGGTCGAGGATGCCGTATATACTGCAAAATTTCAAAAATACCTTGCAATAGGCGGTTGGGAACTCGAATATCGTCTCGATGGCAACAATCTTGTCTTTACAAAGGTACGCAGCGGCGAGGGCGACCTTGAAATTCCCGCCACGATTACATTGGGCGAGAGCACATACACCGTCGTTGGATTCGACAGCGGGCTTTTTGCGGGCAACAAGAGCCTCACGGCAATAACGCTGCCCGCAAGCATCCGCTTTCTTGGGCGCGAGCAACTTTTCAAGGGCGAGGCTGTCGGTAGGGTGTCGTCAGGCACGGGAACAGCCGATGCAAAAAATTACTCAATCTTCAATTTAGCCGAGGCAATTGCCTCGGCTAATGGTTGGGTGGTAACGCTCACGGGCACTACCGACGGCAGCACATACAACCAATGGGGCTCGGGCCTCTTTGCGACGGGCACTAACCCTCTGGCCGAGAGTTACGGCGGTGGCTTTCAGCTCTATCTGGCTAAGGCCGGTAATCTTGTGATGAAGATAGGCGGCTCGACGGAATACTCACTCGACAACAGCAACTGCAAAATAACCGCCGGAAGCGCCTTCTCGGCCATAATTAAGTATGACGGCAGCAAACTCTCGGTGAGCGTAACCAGCGGCAGCGGAGTAACGGGGCACAAGGAGGTTGCAGCCAAAATAAACGATATAACAGCCTTCTCGGCAGCAATTCCCAAAGGGGTGCAGATTGATGTAACCGTAACTACGCTGAAAGAGAGCAACCCTTTTGCCGGCTGCTCGAATCTTGATGCAATATATATCGACGGGCACTCGGACAACTATTATGTTAATGAAAAGGGTGACCTTTACAACGCCTCCGACGAGCTTATTTGCAGCCCCGAGGGCAAAGAAAAGGGGGCTTATCGTCGCGCGCTTGGAGAGCTCATCGACAATACAAACAGGTTGCTCGAAGAGATTGCCACCATCCGCCCGTTCGAGAAAAACAACAAAATTGCATTGCAGACGACCGACGCCTCGAAAGCCTACTATCTGTGGGCCAATTCCGTGGAGACCACCGAGGGAAGCATCGCCCATCTGATTGACGGGGTAACGGGCAGCAACGGCAACTTTTTCCACACTAATTGGCACAACGCCTCCACCGCCGAGGGCTACCACTTTATCGAGGTCGATTGTGGCGCCGAGAACAGCGTGCAGGCGCTTGAGTTCGGCTACTGCACACGCACGGGTTGCACGAACGATTTTCCCGATGCTGTTACCATAATGGGCAGCAACGACAAAAAGAGTTACACGGATGTTTACTCTGTTGCCGAGGGGCTGCCGCAAGAGGTGGGTAAGGAGTTTGTGTCCGAGAAAATTATCCTTAACGAGGGCTACCGTCATTTGCGCTTTAAGATTGACGCCGAGCGCATCTATTGGCATTTGGGCGAGTTTACCCTCTCTGCGCTCTCTTCGGCAGCCGATGTTGATGCTCAATATCGTAGCGTGGTAACCGCCGACGAGGTTGCTCTGTGCTACGATGCAATGCTCGCTGCGCAGGGCGTTTATAATGCGGGAACAAGCATCGAGGAGTTTCAGAAGGCACACGATGCACTCGATGCGCACTACAAAGCTATTCTTGCAAAAATTGAGAAGATTACCGCTGTGGATGAGCTGCCCACCGAGGCCACTGAGGGGTCGGGGGCGTTGTACGACCTTAGCGGTCGCCGTCGCTCGACCGCGGCGAAGGGAATATTCATCCTCAATGGTCGAAAAGTATTCATCCGAAGATAAAATGAACCGAAAAAGCACACTCTTTACAGGGTGCAGAAACTGTTTTTTGCCCCATAGGCGGTGCTTTTTGCTTACTTTGAACTAAAGCCTGAAAATAGGCTGCACTCGCTGCAAAAAATATTCAAGCAAGATTGATATTTATCGCTCGTTTGTTAGTATTTTGTCGTATCTTCGCGGCTGATTTTAAAATCTTGTTTATGCAACGGTTATTTGCACTGTTTTTTACAATTTTATATTTGTGCCCACTCTCGACCGCCCAAGAAAAAGGGCAGCAGAGGGTGAGCGTTCTTACCTGCTCGCCCGGTGAGCAGGTCTATGAGCTTTTCGGGCACACGGCCCTGCGCGTGGTAGATGAAAGGCGCGGCGTCGATGCTGTGTTCAACTACGGCCTTTTTAGTTTCGACGAGCCCAATTTTATCTGGCGCTTTGTGCTGGGCGAGACTGATTATCTGCTGGGGGCGACGGAGTATCGCTATTTTATTGCCGAGTACAGTGAGCGCGGCTCGGGAGTAACCGAGCAGATTCTTAACCTCGATTCAGTGCAGACCTCGGCGCTCATACGTTCGCTTACGCTCAATGCAATGCCGCAGAATCGTAAGTATCGTTATAATTTTCTTTTTAACAACTGCACGACAAAGGCTCGCGACAAGATTCTTGAGGTGCTGGGCGAGGGGGCACGCATCGAGTATGCCGCTGCCTCAGCGGGCGATTCGCTCTCTTTCCGTGATATTGTACACATTTATACGGTCGGGTGCCCGTGGTATCAATTTGGAATGGATATATTGCTGGGCGCCCCGGCCGATGAACTTGCGGCGCGCTCGGGGGCGCAGTTTGCACCCTTTGTGCTTATGCGCGAGCTCTCTGACGCAACCTTAATCACGGGAGCGGCGACGCGTCCGCTCGTGGCCTCGCAAAGGCAGCTCATCGACGCGCAACCACGCACTGCGGTACGCAATAATTTTACCCCGTTCAATGCGGCGCTCCTGCTACTGCTTTTTACGCTTGTGGTGATGCTGTGCGAGCGTCGCTCGAAAAGGAGTTTCCTTCTGTGGGACGTGCTGCTGATGGCGCTGCAAGGGCTCTCGGGCTGTGTGTTGCTGTTTATGGTGCTCTTCTCGCAGCATCCTGCTGTGGGGTGCAATTGGTTGCTTTTGTGGCTGAATCCCGCACCACTCATTCTTCTGCCCATCCTCTTGTGGCGCGTGCGCAAGAATTTTTCACTGAATTTTATGTGGATTCAGGCTGCAATGCCCGCACTCTTTATATTGGCGGCCCCCTTTATTGGTCAGAGTTTCCCCTCACCGCTTTTTATATGCGCGGTGGTTATCATCATACGTTCTTTGTTTTACATTTATAAGAAAAATATATGCGCGCTCGATTAGTATTTCTCTTTCTTTTAGTATCGTTTGTGGCAGCGGCTCAGGAAAAGGCCGATAATAAAATTAAATTGGTGCTGTCGATAAATATCGACCAGCTGCGCAGTGATTTTTTGTACGAATTTGAGGGGTTGTATAGTCAAAAAGGCTTTAAGAGGCTGATGAGCGACGGACGCGTCTATTCCAACGCCTATTATGCCTACGAGCACATCGACCGCGCTTCGGCAACGGCGACGCTTATGTCGGGTACCTATCCTTACGTCAGCGGTATTGTAGCCGAGCAGTGGCTCGACCGCAGTTCGCTGCGCCTTGTCAGCTGCACCGACGATAGTCGCTACAAGGGATTATACACGAATAAAACAGTCTCGCCCGTGCGTCTGAAGGCCCTTACGCTGCCCGACGAAATGAAGCGTGCCACACGCTCAAAGGCGCAGGTGTGCGCCATTGCCCCCGACTGCGACGTAGCAGTGATGGCAGGCGGCCACGCTGCCGACGTCGTGCTGTGGAAGAACGACGACACGGGTCTGTGGTGCAGCTCGTCGTACTACGGGCAATTCCCCTCGTGGGCGGCCGAGTTTAACAAAGAGAAGGGTGGCAAGGGCGCAAGCTGGCAGCCTTTCTTCCCCACCGAGATTTACGAGAATTTCGGCGAGAAGGCTCCTAAAGCCTTCAGCTACTCGTTCAACGGGACAAATGACGTGCGTCTGTACAAGACAAGCGCCTGCATCAACAGCGAGGTAAATGAGATGGCAATAGCCTGCCTGCGCGCAGGAAATATGGGCCTCGACGATATTCCCGATTTTCTCTCGGTAACATATTACGCAGGAAACTATAATTCGCAGCCAATGGAGAATCGTCCCATTGAGGTGCAGGATATTTACACGCGCCTCGACCTTAATCTTGCAGCGCTGCTCGACGAGATTGACAGCCGCATAGGGCTCGAAAATGTGCTAATATCGCTTGCCTCGACCGGTTACGTGATTGAGGGCGACAGTGAGGAGGATGAGGACGAGTATCGTCTGCCCTCGGGCTATGTGCACCTCGACCGTATCTCGGCGCTGCTAAACGTCTATCTCGGGGCGATATTCGGCAAGGGACAATATGTCGAGGGGTACCACAATCAGCAGCTATATATGAACCGCCGCCTCATTGAGACGATGCAGCTCGACAAACTCGACGTTATTTCGCACGCAGTGGAGTTTTTAAAATCGGTCGAGGGTGTCGAGGATGTCTTTACCATTTATCGTCTGGGAGGACTTCTGAGCCCCGAAATGCAGTATGTGAAGAACGGCTACAATGCCAACTGCTCGGGCGATGTATGGTTGCGTCTGATGCCCGGCTGGAAGATGGCTAAGGATGCAGCCTCGGCCTCGAATCTTGTGCGTCGAAGCTCGGTCTTTTTCCCGATGATTATTTGGGGTGCGGGCGTCGATGGTGCGCTTGTCGAGACGATGACTCCCGCTAATATTATGGCGCCCGAGCTTGCCCGTCTCTTGCGCATACGTCGCCCCAATGACAATTGCCTAAGAATGTTCAACCAATAAGCGGGGCGCGGCGCTTTTAAAAGGCTTTTTCTCCTCTTTTCCGTGCCGACGGAAAAGAGGAGAAAAACATAAATGAGGTAACAAAATAAATTATCCTGAAATAAATATCCGGGGAATAATATTTATGGCTCAGTAGAAAAAAGGTGTGGTCGAGATTACTCTATTTATCACCTTCACGGAATACTTGTGCGGCTATTCTCTCATTCACTTTATACTTTAGGACTTACTTTTTTTCGGAAAAAAGTAAGCAAAAAAACCTGCACCTAAAGAAATTGTCGCAAGCCTCCTTTGCTCGTGAGGCAAGAAAATGCGCTCACTCGGTCGGAGGCTTGCTTGTCATTTCGGTTTACGATTGTTTTAAGGGTGCTGCGGACCGCCCTCACTTAGTCGCTTGTAAACAAGCGTCTAAGTAGC
>JAFQVS010000038.1 GCA_017407905.1 Bacteroidaceae bacterium
AAATGGGCGCCCAATTTTGGAATGTGTAAGAACTACATTTTTCACAATCAATGCTCGTTTGGAATATTATTTCTTTTCAAATATGTAGTCGCTCGTAATTCTGACAAAATAATTTAGCTATTTTGTAAATGAAACATTAAAAAAAATGATGACTAAACGAGAAACGATATTTTAACTTTTATTTGCAAACGTGTTTTTTACAGCTGCCCCGTGAGTACTTTTACAACTACCTGCTCAATCATCCAATCGTCGCCTGTTGGGTCGTAGCTCTTTTTGAGGCTCGCCCCGAAGAGCGATGCAAAGGAGTTGTAGAATGCAGCCTTGAAACTGCCCATAAAGAGGCGCACAAGCGTGTAGGCGTCCTGATTACACTCGCGGTCGACCAATTTAATAAGTAGCTTGCCCTGCCTTAGGGTGAGCTTTTTCATTCGTGGGGTATATTGCTCCTTTAGCCCCTTTTCCATAGCCTTGATGTGTCGTTTTTTGGCCTTTTCATCGGGCATTTTCTGCAATAATTCGTAGGTCTCTATTATTATTGTGCGTATCTCGGCCGCCAGCGGAAGCGTCTTTTTTACGTCGCGCACAAGGCGGTCGTACTCTCGGCGCTGGCGTTTGCTCTTAAATTTTATGGGGGCATAGGCGTAGTGCGGCGGCAGATTGATGTGCGGGATTTTTTCGCCCAAATGAATGCTCTGCCCCACAATGTACGACTTTTGCGGCTGCGGGACGATGCTATCTTGTGCCGCAACTATTTGAGACTGTGCGGCAAAAAAGAGTGTTATTATAAGTGCAAGGGCGTTTTTCACAATGCGAAGATAGACGAAAAAAGAATATTTTGTGTAATTTGTTGGGTTAAAAAACAAAAATATAGAGTGCATATACCGATAAAAAGCGCTATCTTCGCAAAATATTTCACGGGCGTGCGCACGCGGCGCATCTCAGTTTGTATGAAAAACAATGCTTTATGAAAGAATTTTTTAAAGTGCTTAAAAGGTACATCCCCCCCTACAAAAAGTACCTTGTAATGTCGCTTGTCTTTACTTTTGTGTCGGCGATATTGAATGTCTTCTCGTTTATGGTCATTATCCCCATTCTTGAGATTCTTTTCAAGATGAAGGAGAGCGCACAGGTCGATTATATGCCGTGGAGCGAGGCTACTTTCGACAATATTCAAGAGGTGGCGATGAATAATGCCAACTACTATCTTAATTCACTTATCGAGACTAACGGTGCCTCGATGACACTGCTCTTGCTTGGAATTTTCTTGGCTGTTATGACGCTGCTAAAGACTGCGGCCTATTTTGCTTCGTCGGCCTCTATTATCCCGTTGCGTACGGGTGTTGTGCGCGATATTCGCACGCAGCTCTACGATAAGGTGGTGTCGCTGCCGTTGGGATTTTTCTCGAAGGAGAAGAAGGGCGATATTATAGCACGTATGAGCGGCGACGTAATCGAGGTGGAAAACTCTATCGCAAGCTCGCTTGATATGCTCATAAAGAACCCTATTCTCATTGTCATATATTTTGGTACGCTTCTGTATATAAGCTGGGAGCTCACACTCTTTACAATATGCGTAATTCCCGGTCTCGGATGGATTATGGGTCTTGTGGGACGCAAACTCAAGCAAAAATCGCTTGCCGCACAGACAAAACTCAGCGAGACAATGTCGCAGATGGAGGAGACGCTGGGCGGACTGCGCATAATTAAGGCCTTCCTTGCCGAGCGCAAAATGTCGAAGCGCTTCCTTAAAGTGAGCAACGAGCTGCGCTCGGCCACGATGCGCGTTACGATGCGTCAGGCAATGGCGCATCCTGTGAGCGAGTTTCTGGGTACCTGTGTCATTGTGATTGTGCTGTGGTTCGGCGGTACACTTATTCTGGGCGATAGTTCGCCAATCTCGGCTCCTGCGTTCATCTACTATATGACAATTTTGTACAGTATCATAAACCCGCTGAAGGAGTTCTCAAAGGCCTCGTATAATATCCCCCGCGGCCTTGCATCGGTTGAGCGCATCGACAAGATTCTGAACACCCCCAATCCTATCACCGACCGTCAGGGGGCAACCGCAATAAACGAGATGCAGAGCGGCATTGAATTTAAGAATCTTACATTCTCGTACGACGGCGAGAAGAATGTCCTCAGTAACATCGACCTTAAAATAGAGAAGGGAAAGACGGTGGCCATCGTCGGACAGTCGGGCTCGGGAAAATCGACGCTCGTTGACCTTATCCCCCGATACTACGATGCTACCGATGGCGCCATTCTCATCGACGGGGTGGATGTCAGGGATATGTCGGTAAAGTCTCTGCGCTCGCTCATAGGCAATGTGAATCAAGAGGCTATCCTCTTTAACGATACATTCTATAATAATATAACATTCGGCGTCGAGAATGCCACTATGGAGCAGGTGATTGAGGCGGCTAAGATTGCCAATGCACACGACTTTATAACTGCTTCGGAGAATGGTTACGACACTTACGTGGGCGACCGCGGCTGTCTGCTCTCGGGCGGACAGCGTCAGCGTATAAGCATCGCGCGCGCCATCCTTAAGAATCCTCCCATTCTTATCCTCGACGAGGCTACCTCGGCACTCGACACCGAGAGCGAGCGCCTTGTGCAAGAGGCTCTTGAGCGCCTTATGAAGACCCGCACGACAATTGCCATTGCCCACCGTCTATCGACAATTAAGAACGCCGATGAAATTTGTGTGCTGATGGAGGGTCGCATCGTCGAGCGTGGCACGCACGAGGAGTTGCTGAGGCTCGACGGCGTCTATAAGCGTCTGAATGATATGCAAAGTCTCTGATGCTATGAAGAGCGTAGGAGTTTTTTGTGCAGCCTCGGAGAGTATCGACAGCCGATACTTCGAGTGGGCGACACTCGTGGGGGCTCTGCTTGGTAGTATGGGCTGCGAGCTTGTCTATGGCGGCGCGGCGGCAGGGCTTATGGAGGCGACGGCGGTAGCGGCCAAGCGCAGCGGCGCGCGCATTGTGGGCGTTGTCCCCGAGGTGCTCATCGAGTGCAACCGTGTGAGCAGTCTGCTCGACGAGAGGATTGTTACAAAGAATCTGAGCGAGAGAAAGGATAAAATCCTTGAGCGCAGCGATATTCTTGTGGCTCTGCCCGGAGGGGTGGGCACGCTCGACGAAATATTTCACGTCGCGGCAGCCGCCACAATAGGCTACCACACGAAAAAAGTGGTACTCTGCAACGTCGATGGTTATTGGGACGGGCTGCTCGAAACACTAGATGCAATGGAGCGCAGGGGCTTTATACGCGGTGGAATAGAAAAATATCTGCTCGTGGCCCGCGATATTGAGAATTTGAAAAAAATATTATCTGATATATGAGAAAAATTATAGGAATAGGCGAGACGGTGCTCGATATTATCTTTAAGGACGGTGCTGTGGTGAAGGCCGTGCCCGGTGGCTCGACCTTTAACAGTATGATGTCATTGGGACGTATGGGACTTAATGTGTCGTTTATCAGTGAGGTGGGAAACGATAAAGTGGGCAAAATGATTCTCGATGCGCTGCGCGAGAGCGGGGTGGATGCCTCGTCGGTGTGTAGCTTCAGCGACGGAAAGTCGCCTCTTTCGTTGGCTTTTCTTAACAGCAACAACGATGCAGAGTATCTCTTCTACAAGGACTATCCCAACAACCGTTTAGAGGTTGAGTTTCCCGTTATAAATGCCGATGATATTGTAGTCTATGGCTCATATTTTGTGCTTAATCCCGTGCTGCGCAACAAGACAAAGGCTTTTCTTGAGTATGCGCGCGAGTGTGGCGCAATCCTCTATTACGATGTTAATTTCCGCAAGAATCACGTTACCGAGCGTGTAAAATTGGGCGAGGCCATCATCGAGAATCTCGAATTTGCCGATATTGTGCGCGGCTCGACCGAGGATTTTGAGAATCTCTATTCGCTCTCGGACGCCGCACGAATATATAAGGAGAAGATAAAATTCTACTGCCCCAATTTCATCTGCACGCAGGGTGGCGGCGAGGTTGCACTCTTCTCAAAGGCAGGTGCCAAGCGATACGCCCCCAATAAAGTGAATGTGGTTAGCACCGTCGGCGCGGGCGATAATTTCAACGCGGGAGTGGTCTATGGCCTTGTGGCCGGAGGTATCGACCGCGAGCGTCTCTACTCAATGTCGCAGGACGAGTGGGATAAGGTGGCACGGTGCGGCCTCGATTTTAGCTCGCACGCCTGCACGCTGCTCGATAATTATGTCGATAAGGAGTGGGCCGAGGAGTATAAAAAACAGTAGTCGTGGCTTTTGCAACTCAATTTCAAAAAAAATATCATAATTTTGTATCGGATATATTCTGTCCGATACTTTTTTGTCTATTAACGTAAGTTTTTTTAGGAATTTAAACAGACACTAAATAATGAAACGACCAATCTACTATGCTCTTGCTCTCTTTTTTGCGTTTGCAATAAGCGCTTGCAGCCACTCCCACGAACATTCTCACGAGGGACACGAACATTCGCACGAGGGACACGCTCACTCGCACGAATCTCACGAACATTCGCACGAGGGACACGCTCACTCGCACGAATCTCACGAACATTCGCACGAGGGACACGCTCACTCGCAGGCTGCTGCCGCTCACGATGCTGTCGCTCCCAATATTCTGCACTTTTCAAAGGAACAGCAGAAGATGATAGAGTTTGCAATCGAAAAAGTTAAGCCATCGTCGTTTAACGGTGCCGTAAAGGTTGCTGCACGTGTCGAGGCTGCCCCCGGCAACGTAACAACCGTTGTTGCTACAAATGCGGGACGCGTGCACTACGCAGGCAATGTGGTCGAGGGAAAAGATGTTCGTGCAGGCGAGGCGCTCTTCAGTCTCGACGGCAGCAATGTTACCGAGAATGACGCTGCGGTGAAATTTGCCGAGGCCGAGAGCAACTACCGTGTGGCTAAGGCCGACTACGAGCGTAAAGCCTCACTCTATAAGGATAATGTCGTATCGCTAAAAGAGTTACAGACTGCCGAGGCCGCTCTTAAACAGGCCGAGGCTCATTATAACAGTATGCAGGGGAATTTCAGCAACGGGAAAATGGTGCTTAAGGCTCCAATGGCCGGATATATTGCGTCGCTCTTGGTGGATAATGGCGCGTATGTGGCGGCCGGTACCCCTCTTGCGCAGATTCAGCGCAGCGGCGAGGTGAATATCGTGGCCGAGCTTCCCGTGCGATTCGCCTCGGCTCTTACAAATATCGCAGGGGTGAACATTGAGCTTACCGACGGCACTGTCTGCTCACTCGACGAGGTCGAGGGGCGTGTGCTTGCCGTGGGACGCTCGGCCAACAGCTGTAATATGGTGCCCGTAACGGTGGCTGCCCGTCGTCTCGACGCCGTAGTGCCCGGAAGCATCGTTACGCTGCATCTGTCAATGTCGCTGCCCGAGGGCCAGACGCGCCTCGCGGTGCCGCGCACAGCCCTCGTCGAGGAGATGGGTAATTTCTTTGTCTTTGTTCACAAGGGAGGCGATGCCTTTGAGAAGCGCGAGGTGCGCATCGGCGCAACCGACGGACGTTACACGCAGGTGCTGCGCGGTCTGCACAGCGGCGAGGCTGTTGTATCTAAAGGCGCAGTGTCGCTGAAACTATCGCATGGTGCCGCGGCGCTCGACCCTCACGCAGGACACGTTCATTGATAAAATACTCGGACTATGCTCAATAAGATTATAAAATTCTCGCTCGACAATCGCCTGCTGGTGCTTTTGGCCGTTGTCCTTGTTGCGATAGGCGGAGTATATTCGACACGTAATATCGAGGTTGACGTCTTTCCCGACCTTACACTGCCCACCGTGGTGGTGCTCACCGACGCTCACGATATGGCCCCCGAGGAGATTGAGAGGCTTGTAACCTTCCCCATCGAGACGGCCGTCAACGGTGCCACCGACGTGCGCCGCGTGCGCTCGTCGTCGTCGCAGGGATTCTCGTTCGTGTGGATAGAATTTGATTGGGGCACCGACGTTTATAAGGCCCGACAGGTAATTAGCGAAAAGTTAGTCTCAATCACGGGGGAATTGCCCGAGGGCATTGTGCCCGAACTTGCCCCGCAGTCGAGTGTGATGGGCGAGATTCTGTTCATCGGAATGCAGGCCGATACAACCTCGATGATGGAGCTTCGCACCCTTGCCGAGTGGGTGGTAAAGCCTATGATTCTGGCTACGGGCGGCGTCTCGCAGGTAACAATCATCGGTGGCGACTATAAACAGTATCAGGTGCTTGCCGATGCGGTGAAAATGGAGATGTACGGCGTTACAATGGCCGAGCTTGAGGCTGCCGTTGCCTCAATGAGCGTGAATGTGGGCGGTGGCGTCGTGCGCGACTATGGCAACGAGTATAATCTGCGTGGGATGGGACGCACAAACGACCTTGCCGAGCTTGGGCGCACGCTTGTGAAGATGAGGGGCGATGCTGCGGTGCGCGTCGCCGACGTTGCCGACGTTATTATAGCGCCGGCGGTGCGTCAGGGTTATGCCTCGCTCAGCGGAAAGCCGTCGGTTATTCTGTCAATATCTAAGCAGCCCAATATAAACACGCTTAACGTAACGGCCAATATCGAGCGCAACCTTAAGGCCGTAGCAAAATCCCTGCCCGCCGACGTAACGCTGGACACAAGCATCTTTCGTCAGGCCGACTATATTCAGTCGTCGGTAAATAATGTGGGGCAGGCCCTTATCGAGGGTGCCGTGTGCGTTATTCTGGTGCTTTTTCTGTTCCTCACCAGCTTCCGCACCACGGTAATATCAATTTTGGCCATTCCTATGTCGCTGTTGGGTACGATGATTGTCCTCTATCTGCTTGATATGGACATAAATACAATGACACTCGGAGGAATGTGTATAGCCATCGGCTCGCTTGTCGATGATGCTATCATCGACGTCGAGAATGTGTATAAACGTCTGAGGCAGAATTTCGAGCTTCCCAAAGAGCAGCGTCGCTCGACATATACGGTGGTGTTCGAGGCCTCGTCCGAGATTCGAGCCTCTATCATACACGCGACGCTTATAATAATGGTAACATTTATGCCGCTCTTCTTCTTGGACGGCCTCGAGGGGCGTATGATGAAGCCTTTGGGCATTGCCTATCTTATTGCTCTTGTAATGTCGCTTATTGTGGCAATGACAATTACCCCGCTGCTGTGTAAGATGATGCTTGCGAGCGACGGCTATCTGAAGCGTGTCGAGAAGAAAAATTGGGTTGACCGCCTGCTGCTTACAAAATACTCGGCGTCGCTCGATTGGATGATGGCGCGTGCCCGCTATGTGATTGGGACGCTTGTGATGCTGTTTGTACTGTGCATGGTGCTGTTTGCGAGTATGGGGCGCAGTTTCTTGCCCGAGTTTAACGAAAAGGCACTTACTATTGCAGCGGTGTCGCGCCCCGGAATTTCGCTCGAAGAGTCGCATCGCATAGGCGCAATAATCGAGCGCGAGCTGTTGCAGATTCCCGAGGTTACGAGCACTGCCCGCCGCACGGGTCGAGGCGAGCTCGACGAGCACTCGCAGACGGTGAACGGCGCCGAGATTGACGTTAATTTTACACTCGACGAGCGCAGTAAGGAGGAGTTTTTAAAAGAGGTGCGCGCGCGCTTGGCATCGGTTCCCGGGGTGGTAACGTCGGTGGGACAGCCGCTCGAACATCGTATCGACCATATGGTGTCGGGTACGCAGGCCGACCTTGCGATAAAAATCTTCGGCCCCGACCTTAACCACCTCTTTACCACGGGAAATTTGATTAAGGCTCTTTTGGGTGAATTTGAGAATGTGGTGGATGTAAATGTCGAGCAACAGGTCGAAACACCGCAGTTACAGATTCGCGCCAACCGCGAGCGCCTTGCCCTTCACGGCATCACAATGGATCAGTTTAATGCCTTTGTCGAGGCTGCCTTCCCCGGGAAAAAGTTGGGCGAGATTTACGAGCAGGAGCGCAGTTTCGACCTTATCCTGCGTCTGAACCGCGATTATACCGAGAGTATCGACGGCGTTAAGCGTGCCCTCATCGACACCGAGAGGGGTAAAGTGCCGCTCGAAGAGGTTGCCGATATTGTATCGGCGGGCGGCCCGGGCAGTATCAGCCGCGAGAATGTGCAGCGCAAGGTGGTTGTCTCGGCCAATATAACGGGCGGTGACGTTGCGGGCACGGTGGAGCGCATTGCCGACTATCTTGAAAAGGAGATTACGCTGGGCGAGGGCTATCGCTTAGAGTACGGCGGACAATTCGAGAGTGCCGAGAGTGCCTCGCGCACCCTGTGGCTCACCTCGCTTGTGGCCATCGGCGTTGTGTTTGTGTTGCTGTACAGCGAGTTTAAGAGCACGGCGCTGTCGCTTGTGGTGCTGTTGAATCTGCCGTTGGCGCTCATTGGCGGTGTCATTGCAACCTATATTTCGTCGGGTGTGGTGAGTATCCCCGCCATAATAGGCCTTATCACGCTCTTTGGAATTGCCACGCGCAACGGTATCTTGCTTGTCTCGCGCTATCAGCATCTGCGTGCCGAGGGTGTAGGGCTCGATGAGGCTGTGCGCATAGGCTCGGCCGACCGTCTGACACCTATTCTAATGACGGCTTTTACCTCGGCGCTTGCCCTTGTGCCGATGATTTTGGGTGGCGAAAAGTCGGGTAACGAGATTCAGAGCCCTATGGCTGTTGTTGTTCTTGGAGGATTGCTTACCTCGACGCTGCTGAATATTTATGTTATCCCGATTGTTTATAGTTGGTTGCAACGTCGTAATAAATAATGAATTATGGAGACACTCCCCAATGACCCTATGATGCTCTTCAGCTTTGTGAATATGAAGCTGCGCGACGAGTATCCCTCGCTCGATGAGTTGTGCCTCGGCCTTGACATTGACCGCGTATGGCTCGAAGAGAAGCTCGCAGCCTGCGGCTTTGAATATAGTGCCGAGAATAATAAATTCTGGTGATTGAATTACGGCTGTCGCTACTCAGTGCTGCCGACAGCATAAAAACGCAAAAAAGCCCCTTTTTATCGGGATTTTTTATAGACGATGAATGCGCCCTGCGGGGCGCATTCATCGTCTATAAACGGTTGTCGGCGCCCCACATCATTTTCTCGTGCAGATTCTTTATGAACGAGCTGCCGTTGCAGCGTATGAGCTTTTGGCTGTATGGCGCTTTTTTAATTGTCAGGATATTCTTGTCGGGGCAGCTCTCGTTGCGTCCGTCGATGGCAATTAAAAAGTTACTGCTGCGACTATCGACCTTAATCTGAATCTCGGTGTCGTCGTTAACCACAATGGGACGCGCTCCCAAACTATGCGAGGCAATGGGAGTAAGCACCATCACCCCCGCGTCGGGGGCAATTACGGGGCCGCCCACGCTCAGCGAGTATCCTGTCGAACCCGAGGGGGTTGCCACTATCAGTCCGTCGGCCTGATAAACAATGCTGTCGGTGCCGTTGAGCGTTGCGGTTAGTGTCATCATCGACGAGCTGTCGTGCTTCATCACCGCAATCTCATTCAGTGCGTAAGGGTAGCTGTGCAGATTATCGTCGCTTGTTGTAACCTCTATTATACTGCGCTCCTCGATGCTGTAATCGCCACGGTGCAGACACTCGATGCTTGCGGCAATATGCTCGTGCGAGACAGAGGTCAGAAAGCCCAACCGCCCGCCGTTGATACCCAAAATGGGGATATTCTTGCCACCCACACGGCTGGCCGTGCGCAGCAGAGTGCCGTCTCCCCCGTAGCTCACAACAAAATCGGCCGAAAAATCGTTACTCTCAATAATCTCAATATTTTCGACACGATGCCCATTATCAATGAGAAAATCATAAAAAGGCTTATCTATGGCAATAGTATCGCCCAAGAGGGCAAGCGTCTCGAAAAGCGTAGCTATATCTTCACTCTTTTTCGATTGGTAACAGTTTCCGAATATCGCAAATTTCATATTCCGCTTAATTTACATTACTTTACTTTTTATATGCTCTCCCGCTTTTTTGGCAAAGATAGTGCAAGGCGAGTGAAGAAAAAACAAGTTTACTTGATTTTTTCTTCCGAGCCGCCGCCTATCTTCTTTAAAGATAGTGCAAGGCCCCCCAAAAAAAAGAGTTTACTTGATTTTTTCTTCCGAGCCGCCGCCTATCTTCTCTAAAGATAGTGCAAGGCTCCCCTGCTGCGGCACCAAAAAACGACAATTAACACCAAAAAACCGAATTTTGTCCGAAAAATTTCTAAAATCCTTTGTTTTATACTAATTTTGCACCGAATTATGCAAAGTGATGAATAAATAAGAAGTTGACAAACAATTAACGATGACCAAACTAAGTGTAAATATCAACAAAGTTGCGACAATAAGGAACGCCCGAGGCGGCAATACCCCTAATCTGTTGCAAGTAGCCCGCGACTGCGAGGCCTTCGGTGCCGATGGAATAACCGTGCACCCCCGTCCCGACGAGCGACACATACGTCGTGCCGACGTTCCCGCCCTGCGTGCGGTGCTCTCGACCGAATTTAATATAGAGGGCTATCCTACAAAAGAATTTATTGACCTTGTGCTCAGAGTGAAGCCCCATCAGGTAACACTCGTGCCCGATAAGCCCGACCAGCTGACATCCAACCACGGATGGGACACAGTGGCCGAGCAGGAGTTTCTGCGCGACGTCCTCAACGACATACGTGCCGCAGGGATACGCAGCTCCATATTTATCGACGCCGACAGCCGTATGGCCGAGTATGCAGCAAAGGCCGGTGCCGACCGCGTCGAGCTCTACACAGGCCCCTACGCCGAGGAGTACCGCAGAAACCGCGATAAGGCCATCCAACCCTTTATCGAGACGGCAAAGCAGGTGCGCCGCTTAGGCATCGGACTGAATGCCGGACACGACCTCAGCCTCGAAAATCTCAGATACTTTAAAGAAAATATTCCGTGGATAGACGAGGTATCCATCGGCCACGCACTTATATGCGACGCACTTTATATGGGTCTTAAAGAGACCATTGCAGCCTACAAAGACTGCCTGCTGATAACAAAATGAGTAAATAATAAATAAAAAATAGAACACAATTATGAAATTACTGTTTGCACAAGTTGTCGAGGCTGCAACCGTAGCTCAAGACTCAATAATGGCCCTCACCGAGCCCGCCGCCGAGGGTGTAAATGTATGGGAGCTTGCCGTAAAAGGCGGTTGGATTATGCTGGTACTTGCGCTTCTCTCGGTAGTGGGCGTATATATCTTTGTCGAGCGTTTCACCACACTGCGCAAGGCGATGAAGCTGAACCCCCTGTTCCTCGAACGCGTGCGCGACAATATCAAGGACAATGACGTAAAATCGGCAATGAACTACTGCCACAACGAAGATACTCCTATGGCACGTGTCATTGAGCGCGGACTGAAGAACCTTAACCTCTCGGCCCCGGCCATACGCGAGAGCATCGACAACCGTGCCAATATGGAGGTTGCCGCACTTGAGAAAGGACTGCCCATACTCTCGACAATAGCAGCCGTTGCCCCTATGATTGGATTCTTGGGTACGGTAACGGGAATGGTACAGGCCTTCTGGCAGATGGCAAATGCAGGAAATAATATCGACGTATCGTTGCTCTCGGGCGGTATATACGAGGCGATGGTAACAACCGTCGGCGGTCTTATAGTGGGCATTGTTGCAATCTTTGCTTACAATTTCCTTGTTATACGCGTGGATAAAGTGCAGAACGACCTTGAAAATGGCATAATCTCGTTTATGGAGATTATTCACGAGAAGAAAGAAAATATTTAAAAAAGCACCATTTCAACGCTGTTTTATGATTAAGAGAAAGACAAGAGCAATAGATACATTCTCAATGTCGTCGATGACCGACATTATCTTTCTGTTGTTGATTTTCTTTATGATAACATCGACAATGGTTACCCCTAATGCCATTAAGGTGTTGTTGCCGCAGGGCAATCAGCAGACCTCGGCAAAGCCTTTGGCAAGAATAATCATCGACAAAGAGCTCAACTACTACTCGGCATTCGGCAACGAGGACGAGATGCCCATCCTCCCCGAGAATATCGCAAACTTTCTGCTCGACTGCGCAGCCAAAGAGCCACAGATGTACGTTGCACTATATGCCGACGAGACAGTGCCTTACCGCGAAATTGTAAAGGTGCTTAATATTGCAAACGAGAATAAATTCAAGATGGTGCTTGCAACGCGCCGTCCCGACAGAAAATAATGGAGAGACCTACAAAGGAACAATTATACGGTGCAGCCGGAACAGTTGTGTTTCACGTTGTGGTGGCTGTGATTATGCTGTTGCTTGTGATGGCGCGTCCGCCACAGCAAGAGGAGACAGGCGTGCCCGTTGTTATGGGCAACACAATAGCCTCGGCGGGCGACAGCTACCAATATACCGAGGTTACGGCAGCGCCGCGCCCCTCGGAGGCGACAACCGTCCCCAAGCCCTCGCCAAGCGCCGAAGAGCCTCTTATAACACAAGAGGATGAGCCCTCGGCACAGCTTCCCACGGCCGAAAAACCCAAAGACGAGGCCCGCGAGGAAAAACCCTCGCAGCCAACCACCGCCGAGCTTCAGGCCCGTGAGGCCGAGCGCCTGCGGCAAGAAGCCGAGCGCCTTGCGCGCGAGGCCGAGGCCAAGATTGCAGGAGCCTTTGGCAAGGGTGCCACGATGAACAATAAAGGCAACAGCGACGAGGGCAAGGGTAACGAAGGTTCACCCGACGGCAATGACATTCAAGGTGTTACGACAGGCGTCGGAGGCTACGGAACGTGGGACCTCAACGGTCGTACCATCGGGCAGGGAGGCCTTCCGCGTCCCGAGTACAATGTGCAGGACGAGGGCCGCGTGGTGGTTACAATAACCGTAAACCCCGAGGGCCGCGTGATAAAGACCGACATTAACCCGCGCACAAACACCACAAACCCCGCGTTGCGCCGGGCGGCGTTGCGAGCAGCCTCGCAGGCGCTGTTCAACCGCATCGACGGCCTCAATAACCAGATGGGAACAATAACCTACTATTTCCAATTGAAATAACGGTGTGTAAAATATTAAAAAAGAGTGAATTATGAGTAAAATATATCTTTTCTTGGCCGATGGCTTCGAGACAGTCGAGGCGCTTGCCCCCGTGGATGTGATACGTCGCGCAGGATTATCGTTGACAACAGTCTCCATAATGGGTCGCCGCGAGGTGCGTTCGGCACAGGGTGTTACCGTGCTTGCCGATGCTCTGTTTGAGGAGTGCCGCTTCGAGGACGCCGATGCTCTTATCCTGCCCGGAGGCGGCGAGGGCACCGAGAATCTGTCAGCCTCGGAGCCTTTGCGTGCCGAGCTCGTGCGTATGAATGCCGAGCATAAACTCATTGCCGCAATCTGCGCCGCGCCTATGGTCTTTGGCCGTGCGGGGCTGCTTGCAGGGCGCAAAGCCACCTGTTATCCCGGCTGCGAGGCCGACCTTGCCGATAGCTACACAGCAGCGGCAATAGAGCGAGACGGCAACATTATCACCGCCTGCGGTCCCGGCGTCTCGTTCGATTTTGGCTTTGCCATTGTCGAGTATTTCTGCGGCCCTCAGACGGTAGCCACTCTACGTTCACAAATGCAATTCGACCGATGAAAAGATACCTTATAGTAGTTGCCGGCGGAAAGGGGCAGCGTATGGGCGGAGCACTGCCCAAGCAGTTTCAGCTGCTGGGAGGACGCCCCGTCATTATGGTTACGCTCGAACGCCTCTATGCCATTGATAATACAATAAAATTCATCTTGGTGCTCCCGCTCGAACATATGGCTCTGTGGGACGAATTATGCCTGAAATACGAGTTTAAAGTACCCGTAACCGTTACCACGGGCGGAAACACCCGCTTCCACTCGGTACAGAATGGCCTTGCGGTGATTGAGGACACCGAGGATGCGCTCGTGGGCGTACACGACGCGGTGCGTCCCTTTGTATCGCAAAAAGTACTCGACGAGGCCTTCCGCGAGGCGTGGATAAACGGCGCAGTAATCCCGATGATTGATGTTCAGGACAGCCTCAGACAGATAATCGGAGGCGAGGGGGCAAGCACGGCCGTCCCGCGCGACCGCTACCGCCTTGTGCAGACGCCGCAGGTGTTCCGCCTCTCGCTCCTGCGCGAGGCCTACTCGCAGCGTTACGTCGAGGCCTTTACCGACGACGCCTCGGTGGTCGAGGCTATGGGCGGCCGTGTCTATGCAGTCGAGGGCAATCGCGAGAATATAAAATTAACCACCCCGTTCGATATGATGGTGGCGCAGACGATAATTGAATGCTCGACCTTGCAACAAGAAGCATAAAATATCTTCAGGGGGTAGGCCGGCAGCGGGCCGAACTCCTCGGCAGAGAGCTTGGAATAAACTCTCTGCACGACCTTTTGTACTATTTCCCCTATAAATATATCGACCGCAGCCGCATTTTCACCGTCGCCGAGCTCACAGGCTCGATGCCGCACGTGCAGCTGTGCGGCGAGATTCGCAGTTTCGAGGAGATGGGCGAGGGAGCCTCGCGCCGCCTCGTGGCCCATTTTACCGACGGAACAGGCTTTATCGACCTTGTCTGGTTTCGCGGGCTCAAATATCTGAAGAGCCGCTTCAAGATAGGCGAAAAATATGTAGTCTTTGGAAAGCCCTCGATGTTCAATGGGAGGGTAAATATTGCCCATCCCGACGTTGACCCCCTTGAGACACTCACACTAAGCACAATGGGGCTGCAACCCTACTATAACACAACCGAGAAGATGAAGCGCTCGGGGCTCAATTCGCAGGCGGTGGCCAAGCTGGTGAACAACCTATTTACCCTCACGGGCAGCGTCGCAGTGCCCGAGACGCTGCCACCGTCTATAATCACACGCCACCGTCTGATGCCGCTTAACGATGCGCTGCGCACCATCCATCAGCCAAAAAATACCAAAGAGCTGCGCGAGGCCGAGTATCGCCTCAAATTCGACGAGCTTTTTTACATTCAACTGAGCATCCTGCACTATGCCAAAGACCGTATGCAGAAATATGTCGGCCACAAATTTGCAAAAGTGGGCGAGATGTTCAACCGCTTCTACCGCGAGTGCCTCCCCTTCGAGCTTACCGAGGCACAGAAACGCGTTGTCAAGGAGATACGTCGCGACGTAGGCGGCAACCACCAGATGAACCGCCTGTTGCAGGGCGACGTCGGCAGCGGAAAAACCCTTGTGGCACTGCTCTCGATGCTTTTGGCCAAAGATAACAACTATCAGGCCTGTCTGATGGCCCCCACCGAGATTCTGGCCGAGCAGCACTGCGCAACGCTGCGCCGTATGCTCTCGGCGCTACCCGTAAGAGTAGAGCTTCTCACGGGCAGCACCAAACAAAAAGAACGTCGTCCCATACTCGAAGGCCTTGCCGACGGCAGCGTCGATATTCTCGTGAGCACGCACGCCGTGCTCGAAGATAAAGTCCAATTCTTTAATCTGGGCCTTGTGGTGATTGACGAGCAGCATCGCTTCGGCGTCGTGCAGAGGGCCAAAATGTGGGCCAAAAACAATATCCCGCCGCACATCTTGGTGATGACGGCAACGCCTATCCCCCGCACCCTCGCAATGACACTATACGGCGACCTTGAAGTCTCTGTCATCGACCAGCTTCCCCCGGGACGCAAGCCCATCACCACACGCCACATATTCCGCAACCGTGCCGACGAGATGTACTCCTTTATCCGCCGTCAGATTCAAGAGGGGCGACAGGCGTACGTCGTCTATCCGCTCATCAGCGAGAGCGAAAAGCTCGACCTTAAAAATCTCGAGGACGGCTATCGCCAGCTGTGTAACATCTTCTGCGACTATCGCTTAAGTAAACTGCACGGCAAGATGAAGCCGGCCGAGAAAGAGGACGAGATGCGCCGATTCGCCTCGGGCGAGACGCAGATTCTTGTATCGACCACCGTAATAGAGGTGGGAGTGGATGTTCCCAACGCAACGGTGATGGTCATTGAAAATGCCGAGCGCTTCGGCCTCTCGCAGCTGCACCAACTGCGCGGGCGAGTGGGGCGTGGAGGCAATCAGTCCTACTGCTTGCTGGTAACCGACTACAAACTATCCGAGGATACACGCAAACGTATGGAGATTATGACCACCAGCAACGACGGCTTTGTCATTGCCGAGGCCGACCTTAAACTGCGCGGCCCGGGCGATATTGAAGGCACCAAACAGAGCGGAATTGCGTTCGACCTCAAAATAGCGAGCCTTGCGCGCGACGAGCAGCTGTTGCAATACGTGCGCGACATTGCCCGCGAGATTATCGAGGCCGACCCCTATTGCGACAGCCCGCAATATGCCGTCGTGTGGGAGCAGTTGCGCACAATAAAGAGGAACAATAATTGGAATTGGGGCGCAATCTCGTAGAGGCTGTTTAAATTTGTAACGCAAACTTTTTGCCGGAGATTTAGGCACATTCTTAGAGCGGCCGCCTTTTTTTGTACAAAATCTCCTTATGTCGATATCTCTATTGTTAAACTTTGTTAATACGTTCGATGATAAGAATTTAATTCCGCCTTGATTTTGATAATACAGCCCCTTTTAACAGTGTTAATTATTGTTTAACGCGTTTTTTGCTTATTTTTACACTTTTTACTGTTAAAATGCTCGTATATAAGTAGTTACACCTTTTTTTACTTCTTTGAGGATTAAATTTAAAATTATTTCAATGTTACTCCAATTTATTCCATTTGCCGATAGAATTGTTGTTATTTCCCGCTCTATGTAAAAGAGGCTCAGGAGATGTTGCTTTACGCTGTTAAAAAAGTTGTTGATAAAAATCCTTAACGCGTTGTAAAATCTTTAGTTAAAATGTTTTTTCGTTTGCGAGAAATGTTGTAACTTTGCGCCGCAAAAGCAGATAGTGGCTTAGTTGTTTGGTAAGCCGTTGCTTTAAAATCGAATAGGAAATAATCAAAAAATAGTTATCAGATGAAGAAAATTTTATCTTTATTTATTTTTGTTTTGTGCGTTGCGCTCAATGCAAATGCACAGAGTGTTTCATTAGGCAATGGCCTTAGTTGGGTTGTTGAAGACGGTGTCCTCACCATCAGTGGCGCGGGCGAAATGCCCGACTACACCTCGACAGCGAAGGCGCCGTGGTACGATAGTCGCGACAATATCACCTCAATAGTTATCGAGGATGGTGTAACTTCTATTGGAGACTATGCTTTTGACCATCTTGATGAAGTTGTAAGTGTCGAAATTCCCGCATCAGTAGTTAGTTTGGGATATTACGCATTTAACTATTGCTCATCACTTAGTGAGATTTTCTGGTATGGTACCCAAGAATTTTCTTTAGGTAGGACTTATTATAATTTTAAGTCGCATATCTTCCCTAATACCCCTTCTGTTATTACAGTGTACTATAAAGATGGTGCAGTTGTTTCGCAGTGGACTGCTACTAAATTTACAAAGGTGTTATTTGATGAGACCGGCGATATTCGCTGGACTTTGAATGCCGGTAAGCTTATAGTTACAGGTAAGGGTGATACACAGTTTGCTTATGTAGAGGCGTGGGATGAGCGTCGTGCCGAAATTACCACCGTTGAACTTTCGGGTGTTGCTGCAACAGTTAAGGATGATAAATATGTATTGTCTGTGGATGGCAAGACATTGTATTTCTCTGTTTATACCGAAAATGTTGTAATACCCGATGGCGTTACAACTATTGGCGAGAAGGCTTTTTATAATCTGCCTGTTCAAACATTAACCGTTTCCTCTAAGGTTCAGAAGATTGAGGATTACGCATTCTTTGGAGGATATTCTTTGACGAAGGTTAATGCATATCCCACTGCTGCTCCCGTGCTTGTTGGGGAAGATGTTTTTGATGAGGCTGCGAAGGATTTAGCAATACTTTATGTAGAGGTTGAGGGCGCCGATTATAGCAGCTGGGCCGGTTACTTTATGCAAGTATCTGCCCCCGAGGCTAAGGAGGGTACATTTGCCACCGGTGGTACTTGGAATTTTTCCGGTTCAAAATTGACTATCGAGGGTGATGCTATTCCCAATTGCGACGCAGGAGCGACACCGTGGCAAAATTGGCTCTCGAGCGCAACTGAAATTGTTGTAGGCGATGGTGTTACAAGTATCGGCGAAAATGCTTTCAACGGTGCCGTGGCTAAAAAAGTTTCCATTTCTTCGGCTGTGGAGACCGTAAATGATAAAGCATTTGCGGCAGCCCCTCAAGGAGTAGTCTTTACTTTCGGAAACAATAGTAAGATTGTATCGGGCGCATTGCCTACAAGCGGTGTAACAAAAAATCTCGTTATTGAGGAGCCTAAGTATATTGACAAGAGCGGCAATCCCTATTACTCGGCCGATGACCTTTTCGTTAACAACAGCAATTCTTACGACCAAATAACATTGAAGCGTACATTCACAAAGGGAACATCAGGTACAATTATGCTGCCTTTTGAATATACAAATAACAGCAAAACTCTTAAATTCTACAAGCTCACCGCGTTCGACAGCCAGAATACAAAGATAACATTCGAGGAGCAGGTAATACTCGAGGCCAACACTCCTTACTTGTGGAAGAACAACGGTAGCAGCGATGTTGTCGGCATTACATCCGAGGATGTTAGTCTCAGCTCGTCGGCGATGAAAAACCCCAAGACGCAGACTATTGAAGGCTGGACAATGTACGGAACATATTCCGAGGTGAAAGCTACTCCCACCGTTGTGGGCTTCGACACAAACTTATGGATTTATTCATCTAAGGGTAAGTTCGAGGCTTATCAGGACTTCTGTTACGTTGACCCCTATTCAGCTTACTTTAAGGGTAAGAAATTCAGCGAGATATTCCCCGATGCTTCCGATGGTAAGGCTTCAATAAACGGTGTTTGTGAGGGTCGTTCTTTGAGCGTTGAGTTTGTTGACCTTGACGGAACCACCTCAATAGAGAATGTAACCATCGACGGCGACGGTTCAATTGACTTCTCGCAGCAGGATGGTGTTTACTACGACCTTAGCGGCCGTCGTGTAGAGAATCCC
>JAFQVS010000039.1 GCA_017407905.1 Bacteroidaceae bacterium
CTCACTCGGTCGGAGGCTTGCTTGTCATTGCGGTTTACGATTGTTTTAAGGGTGCTGCGGACCGCCCTCACTTAGTCGCTTGTAAACAAGCGTCTAAGTAGCGGTTAAATATACCTCGCACTTTTTCCTTAAAACAATCGTACCTACATTGAATTTCTTTTTTATGGTGCAATAAATTAAAAGTTACCTTTTGCACGTATTATATGCTGCTGTTCTTGAAAATTAGAAATAGATTATTGATTCTTGTTCACAGTAAATTTCTACTGAGCCCCTTTTGTCGAAGGCCTCGGGTGTATGGATATAAAAAAGTTGAGTGCAAAATTTTGCACTCAACTTTTTTATTGTCGCTCTATCTTTTTTCTTTAAAAAATGACTTCATAAGCTCGGCAGCCTCGGCGGCGCATACTCCGGCCTCGACCGTGGTCTTTGGGTGCAGAACGTCGGGGGCCAAACGACGGTAGCCGCGCTTGTCGTCGTCGGCAGCATAGACGAGGCGTCCCAATTGTGCCCACCCAATGGCGCCTGCGCACATAGGACACGGCTCGACCGAGACGTACATTGTGCAGTCGTTGAGGTATTTTCCGCCAATGTACGATGCTGCGGCTGTTATTGCCTGCATCTCGGCGTGGGCGGTTACGTCGTTGAGTGTCTCGGTGAGGTTGTGGCAGCGGGATATTATGCGGTCGTTGCACACTACCACGGCACCCACGGGAACCTCGCCAAGGTCGTAGGCCTTGCGTGCCTCGGCAAGAGCCTGTTGCATATAGTATGTGTCTTTATTCTCTTCCATAATTGTCTTTTTTAGTTGTTTATAATAAAATGTATGGGGGCGGCGATTATCGTCTCATTTCGAGCTCGTTGAAGAGGGTGGGATAATCCTCGTCGATGTTCTTGTAGATGAACGCAAGCAACGTCTCGCGCATCCAATTGCTTTTGTTGGCTATCTTGTGCTTTTTAAGATATTCGTCTATTATTCTGTTCTCTTCGTCGCTCACAAGGCACACGATGCGCTTGTGTCGCACGGGTTGTGTGCGAGCGGTTGTTGCCTTTGGTGCGTTTTTCTTTTGTGCCATTTATTTGTGTGCTAATGTTCTTTTGTGCAAAATTACATTTTAGTTGCTCTAAAAACAAACTTTTTTGTTGCCTTTTGCTCTTGGATTGCCTATCTTAGCGCAATAATTGATGCTTTTTTTATGGCCGAACATAATTTACTTGGTAATAAGGGCGAAATGTTGGCTGCGCGCTATCTTATGGAGCAGGGTTTTGCCATCCGCGAATATAATTGGCGCAGCGGACATAAGGAGATTGACCTTGTGGCGCAGGAGCGTGATGTGCTTGTCTTTGTCGAGGTAAAGACACGCAGCAGCGAGGCTTTTGGCGATGCGCGCGATGCTGTAACGCCGCGGAAACAGCATCGCCTTGTGCTTGCCGCCGAGGCTTACGTAAAGGCAAAAAAAATAGACCTTGAGACGCGCTTCGACATTGTTACTATCGTGGGCAACGGCACGAGGCATAAGATTGAACATATACGTGATGCTTTTTATCCGCAACTGTTATGAATATAGAGGATGCTCGCCTTTTCTGCCTTAGTATGCAGGGGGCAACAGAGGACTTTCCGTTCGACGAGACGACGTTGGTGTTCCGCGTCGAAGGTAAGATTTTTGCTTGTGTCGATTTAATGAACACCTCTTGGTTCTGCGTTAAATGCGACCCCGAGCGTGCCATTGAGCTGCGCGAGGCCTACGAGCACATTGCGCCCGCGTGGCATTGGAATAAAAAATATTGGAATCAGCTTGATATTGAGCATCTGAGCGACGAGCTTGTGTGCGACTGCATTGCCCACTCATACGACGAGGTGCTTAAGAAATTACCCAAAAAAGTACGTGTAAAATATGGCCGATGAGTTTTTTATCAAGCATCTGAGGGTGGTCGATTCTACGAATAACTATGCTCGCGAGGCTGCCGACGCTCTTTGGGCCGAGGCCGGTGGACACGATAGGATAGTGGCTGTCATTGCCGACCTTCAGACGGCCGGACGCGGGCAGAGGGGCAACAGTTGGCACTCGCGACCGGGCGAGAATCTTCTGCTGACTGTGCTTGTGGCACCGCGTTTTTTGGCCCCCGAGCGTCAGTTTCTGCTGTCGCAGGCGGTGGCATTGGCCGTGCGCGATATGCTGAGGGAGTGCGGCATCGAGGCCTCGCTTAAATGGCCCAATGATATTTACGTTGCCGACAGAAAGCTGGCTGGAATACTCGTCGAGCTCGATTATGAGGCCGATTATATCTCGCAGGCAATAATAGGCGTGGGGCTTAATGTCAATCAGACGCAGTTCCCGCCGCTTGAGCGCAGGCCTGTGTCGATGCGCCTGCTTACGAACCGTAGTTTCGGGGTAACGAGTGTGGCCGAGAGGTTTTTGCGCTCATTTAGACGTCGTTACTCTATGATTACCCTCCGGCCCGAGGCGCTGTGCCGCGAGTATAAGCGCTCGCTCATCGGGTGGAACGAGCCGATGAAATACACCGATGTGTCGGGTAGTTTCGTCGCAAAAATAGAGGACGTCGAGCCCGACGGGCATCTGCTCCTACGCAGGGACGATGCCACGCTCAGTCGTTACGCCTTTAAAGAGGTGGAATTGTGCTTGTAGATTACTTTTTCATATCCTCCTCGCGCTCCCGACGCAACCGCTGACGGCGACGCATCAAGAACCACAGAACAACAAGCACTGCGTATGATACTCCCATAATTGCCCACTTTTCGTTGTTGCTCATCTCGTGATTGCGCGGGAAAAAGTAGATGTACATACAGGTTGTGTAAACGAACAGTATGGCAATTGTCCAATTGGGGTTTTTCAGGAATCTCATTATACTTTGTTTTATTCGTGCGCAAAGGTAGCCATTTTTTTTTAGATGCAGTAAAAGATAGTATTATTTAACCTTTGTTGCACCTTTGCAAAAAATAATTTATCTTCGCCGAAGTAATGTGCAACAATTTTAAAATCCGAAAATATGGCAAAATTTAATCGTATTCTCCTTAAACTCAGTGGAGAGAGCCTTATGGGCGAGCAGGGCTATGGTATTGATGTTAAGCGTCTGGGCGAGTATGCTGCACAGATAAAAGAGGTGTCGGCAATGGGCGTGCAGATTGGTATTGTTATTGGTGGCGGTAATATTTTCCGCGGCCTTACGGGTGCAGGCAAGGGCTTCGACCGCGTTAAGGGCGACCAGATGGGAATGATGGCTACCGTAATCAATAGCTTGGCGCTGAGCTCGGCGCTTGAGGCTGCGGGTGTCCCCACAAAGGTTCTTACGGCTATTCGTATGGAGCCCGTCGGCGAGTTTTATACAAAATGGAAGGCTATCGACGCTATGAAAGAGGGTCGTGTGGTTATTATGGCTGCGGGTACGGGCAGTCCCTATTTTACTACCGATACGGGCTCGTCGTTGCGCGGCATCGAGATTGAGGCTGATGTAATGCTCAAGGGTACACGCGTCGATGGTATCTACACTGCCGACCCCGAGAAAGACCCCACGGCGACAAAATTCAACGATATTTCTTACGACGAGGTCATCAGTCGCGGCCTCAAGGTGATGGATATTACCGCAACGGCAATGTGTCGCGAGAATAATCTGCCTATTTATGTCTTTAATATGGATGTTGTGGGTAATCTTAAGAAGGTAATGGACGGCGAGGAGATTGGTACGTTTGTGCATCCTTGATTCTTGTCGTGTAGTATAAAAAAAGTAGAGCACTCTTGAAAGAGTGCTCTACTTTTTTGTTTAGCCACGCTCGACTTTTATCTTGCGGGGCTGTCGGGATAGTCGGGGGTGAAACACTTTAGCATCAGCCATCCGCCGTTTATGTATATGTCGGAATTTAATGAAGATGCGTTGTTGGGTGATAGGGCTTTTACCGTACCGCCGTTTAGGGTGAGATTGTCGGCCGATATTGCAATGTCCTTATCGGATGATGCAATAAGTGTGCCGCCGTTTACTGTCAGGTCGGTGCAGGTGATGGCGCGGGCTTTCTTGTTGTCTGTGTCGTCGTAATAATTCTCTCCTTCGGCCATAAGGGTGATGCTTCCGCCATCTATTGTTACGTTGCTGTCGCAGTTGATGGCTTTTGCTCCCTCGCCGGTACATTTTATTGCCATCGTGCCGCCTTTTACGGTGAGAGCACCGGCGCATTTTACTCCTGCCGCCGAGGTTGTGTCGGCTGCGTGTATGTTACCTGTGGCAATGCCTGTGAGATGTCCGCCCGAGAGGGTCATACTGCCGTCGCAGTTGATTATCTTTGAGCCGTCGCCCTCGGTCTGTGCTATTACTACGCCGCCGCTCTGTGTGTAGTTGCCTTCGCATTTGATGGCCGAGCTTTTGGATTCGCTTGTGTATATTTTTATCAGTCCGCCACGGATGGTTGCCGAGGCGCTTACTGTTGAGTCGGAATCTTCGTTTGATACTTTTATGGCCTCGCCCGCACTGCTTAGTGTCAATGTGCCGGCCTCGATAAGTACGTTGCCTTTGCCGCAGTCGATGGCATCGCCCGCGCACGATACGCTAATCTCGGGGCGCTGTGCTGCGGTGCGACCAACGCGGAAAATGTCGTTTGTGTGGAAGCCGTCTTTAACCGCCGAGAGGATGTTTATCTTGCCGCTGCGTATGCGTATGTAGTCGTCGCTGCATATTCCGTGCCCGCCGAGGCTGGTGATGTTCAGCGTGCCGGTGCCGTTGAAGATAATCTGTCCTTCGGCAAAAAGGGTTCCTTTCTGGTCTTCAACTTTTCCGCCGGTGGTGGGTGCCTCGTCATACTCCACTCCGTCGCACAGGCTGTTTGTGGTGCCTGCGCCCAATGTAAAGTAGATGGTCTTTCCCGTCTGAATGTTTATCGCGGGGCCGTTGCAGTTGGTAAGGTCGAGCCCGCCCAGCATCATCTGAAATTTCTTTGTGCTGTATATTTTCAGTGAGCCGTCGCTGCATTTTCCTTTTACGATATATTGCACCTTGCCCACTGTGGCGTCGATTGTGAGGTGAGTGTCGCCCTTTTTTGCAAATTTTATTCCGCTGACAATGCCGGGCGTTACGCTGACGCCTGTCTCGCTGAATGTTATTGTTACGCGCTTCTCGGGGGTGTAATTCTCTATAAAATCGCCTGCCTCGTCAATTGTCTCGTCGGTGATTATAGTCTCTGTAATCTCGTCGAATGAGGGTGTGTCGCTGCCGATGGTTACCTCGGGGGTAACATCTGTTTCGAGTGGTGTGCCGGTCAGAGGCTTGCGGGGTACAATGCTGTCAATTTCTGCCGTTGCAAAATAGTGGCTGTACCAATAGTCGTTTATAAGGTCGGTGAATTTGACAAACTTTTGCTTGGCATCGAATCTAATCTCGTTGTACTCTTTTATGGGAATCTCTATCGTGGTGCCGTTCTTGTTGCAGACGTGTAGCGACTGCGCCTTGCCCGAAACTGCCGTCAATGCGGCTATTGCCGTGATAAATAGTGCCTTTTTCATCGTTTCAGGAATTTAACGGTTCTACCCTCTGCACGCAGTATATATATGCCTTTGGGCAATGTTGCGATGCTTATTGTGCCATTATCGGCGTCGAGCCTTCTTGTGGCTATGCGGCTGCCGCTCATATTGTATATCTCCACTATCGCGCCCGAGACACAATTGACGACAATTGCGTCGCTCGATATATGCTCGACAAGATTGCCGCTTGTTTGTGGGGCGAGTATGTTTGTGGTGTTTGATGTGGCCGACAAATAGATGATATTTGCCATATCATTGCTAATTGTGGAGCCGTCAAATTTCTCTATCTGCACCGTTGTTGCGTTGAATGTTATTCGGCGCAGGTCGTCGAATTGCACTGTCTGCTCTCCTGCATTTGTTTTTATGATGAGATTGGTGCGAGCATCTTGTGATATTGCGGGCAGAGCAAGAAATATTGATATTACTATTGTAAGGAATCTTCTCATTTTTTTGTTCTGTTTTTATAGGTCGAACGAGTAGCCTACGCCTATTGCGTGCAGGGCAGGACTCTTGCTCGAATGGTTATCTTGGAACAGATAGAACAGCGATAATTCGTTGTCTTTGTCTATTTTATAGCTTGCGCCGATGCGGTAGCGTATTTTGTCGTGTGTGCGCCACTCGTCGGTGCGTGTGAACAATTCGATTGAGGCAAAGGGCTCAATCTTACATTTTTTTATGTCCCATTTTGCTGTGAGGCGCGAACGTAGCACGGTGTTGTGCTTGTCGTCCTTGAGCTCGGCGTCGCTGTTGGGAGCATCCTCGGGCAGTATGGGGTAGGGGTTCGAGGGGTCGAGCATATCAAATGTGTAGCGGTATTTGTCCTCATAGACAAGGGCGCTGTGTGTGTGCTGATATTGCAGACGCTCGCGCAGTGATATTTTCACGCGGCCTATCTTGCAGCTGGCTGTTAGTGAGAGGTAGAGACGGTCGCGATTCTCCCAATACGAGTGGTCGATATTGTAATTGTGCACGGGATTGCCCAATTCGTCGTCGCCAACATACTCCTTGAGGCTCTTCTCCTCGGGGTTGTACGATTGGATGAAAATGTATCCAATATCGGCCTTGAGCCACTTTGCAAACTCGTAGCTCATCCCGACGCCCAACGAGCGGCGGTCGGTCTGACTGACACCTTCTATTGTTCGTAACTCGCCCTCGAAAGTAACGTCTAACTTTTCGGTCAGTTTCTTTTTTGCTTCGAGGCTTGTCCAGATACCAAAATCGTCGCTCTGAGCAAATAGGTTGCTCGCGGGCATCAACGATAGTAACAGTGCGGCGGCGCAGGCCGCGATTTTCTTAGTTTTTAATTTTGAATTCATCGCTTGGAGCTTTAATTATTGTGTCAACTGTGTTTATTGAATCGTCGGTGGGACGATAGTACATTTTTATTATTGCAGCGTCTTTCAAAAAGTCGATGCCGCCAACCTCAACCTTTACAATATTCAGGCCGGTGCGTTTTTTAAGGTCTTCGATGAGCTCGGGCTCTTTCTCGGGGGTGATAAGGTTAATGTTGTCGTATTTTATTACTTTGTACGATAGGTGCTTGATGAATAGGTGGCTCTCGCACGCCCATATTGAGGCTATGAACAGGAGGTTGGCTACAATCATCTCGGAGTAGCTGAGTTCTTCCATCACAAGGCCGTTTATGGCGCTCATTGCAATGATTATGAACAGGTAGGTCATTTCGCGTATGGCCACCTGCTCGGTGCGGTAACGTATGATGCTGAATATCGCAAACAATCCAAGAGCAAAGCCTGTCTTTAGCTTGACGCCTCCCAGCAGATATATGAGCAGGAAGATGCTTATTGCAATGAGTATGAATGTGAAGAAAAATTCACTGCGCTTGCATTTGGGGTAGTAGAAGAAGCGTACCACAATTCCCACAAACAGTAGGTTGATGAAGAATCCAAAAAGCAGATTCACAATGCCGGGAATGTTCAAAAGGGCGCCTTTTACGGGCTCGGCGGCCGAGGCGTCGCTGCTGAGAATCTCGTTAAGGTCGAAGAAGGCGTTTAAAAATACCGCCCCCATTGATGATAAGGTTGTTAGTATATCCATAGGTTTGTGTTATTTATTTTCGAGTCGTTGAATGAATCTTATCCTTTCTTTAAAATTGTTTATTTTAAGATTTTTGTTAGTGAGTATGCTGCCTATGCAATATTTGCTGAAGCCCGAGCGTCGTATGCGCAGGTCGCGTATTATGGCAAGGGCGGGCGAAAAGACGTTACCGTCGCGCTTGAGCTCGATAATCACCACGCGGTCGAGCTGCTTGCGCTCGTCGGTGGCAAGATTGTGGAATTTCAGCCCAAAGTCTATTGTCAGACGTTCGGTCTTTCCGTAATTGACTAATGTTATTCGGTTGAAATGATTCTCGGTAACGGGCGATATTTCGTCAAGAGTGTACCACGCGTGCTTTGCCAAGAAGGGCACTACACTCTCGGCCTGAAGAGCAAGCGTCGAGGCGTCGTCAACCGTGATGCGCTTTTTCTTTGTGCGGCCGTGGTTGTTTTTGTTTTTTACCTCAAGGAATGTGGTGTCGCTATCGACGTACGTGCGCACCCTTATCTTTTCGCGTCGTGCCTTGCCATTATGGTGCATTGTGTACATCAGAAAGTCGGCCGTGTCGAAATAGACTGTGTGGTACGATGCAATGCGCTTGCCATCTATCTGCTGGATGTAATACTGCCCCTCGACAGCCGAGAGAAATTGGTGCAACTGCGAGAGTGTGGCGACAAATTTTGTATCGGTGCGGTTCATTAGTTTAATGCCCGACATCTCATCGAGAGATATTGGGGGCAGTTTTTGTGTTAAATCTGTGAGCCTCTTATCGTTCATTGTCGCTTTTTGTGCTAAAAGTCTCTCGCTGCCTTTGATGGCTTTTATAGTATTTTCACGCGTCAGTGCAAAGATAGCAACAAACGAGCGAGATAAATAAAATTCTTTTTATTATATCACTGCGAGTGCAGGCTATTTTCGCGCGTCAGCGCAAAGTTAGTAAAAAAAAGTATATATCCAATATTTTGCACTTATATTGTTAAATGTAACTCGTGGTGTCTTTTTTGGGGAGTGTGAATATACACTGCGCTCGCTTTGTAAAATATTGAAGTAAACTTCATATTTTCCGCTCGCTTGTTGCTATATTTGCAATTATTATGCAAAGCAAAAGTTGTGCGATTATGGATTATCAACAGATTATAGACAAATATTACTCGTCGGATGCCGAGCTCAGACACATATATATGACACACGCCCGCAGGGTGGCCGACCTTGCGCTTGAAATGTCGCGCCGGCATCCTGAACTCTCTATGAATGAACAGTTTATAGAGGAGGCGGCGATGTTGCACGATATTGGCATTTTCCTGACTGACGCTCCCGGCATACGTTGCTACGGCACGATGCCTTATATTTGCCACGGCCATCTGGGAGCCGAGCTTCTGCGCACCGAGGGGTTGCCGCAGCACGCGCTTGTGAGCGAGCGTCATACGGGTACGGGGCTCACCGTCGAGCAGATTCGCGCTAAGGGGTGGCCTCTACCGCTTGTCGATATGCGTCCGCAGTCGCTCGAAGAGCAGGTCATCTGCTTTGCCGATAAATTCTACTCAAAGACCAAACATCTATACGAGGCGCGTAGCTTTGAGCAGGTAAAGGCAAGTATGGCAAAAATTTCCGAGGCCTCGGTCGAGCGCGTCGAGCAGTGGCAGCGTCTCTTCGGATAATACTCCCGCGACGGCCTTATACCATTATTTTATGCTCGTTCTTTTGCTTTTAACGGCGAATGTATTTATCGTCTCGGCATAAAATATGTACTTAAAAGGGTAAAAAAGCCTTAATGTTTGCCTCGGCTTGTGCTTTTTTATCTTAAAAAATGGTGTTTGCTCCTTTTTATTTAGTATCTTCGCAGCTTGAATGGGACAGTAAATGTCAATGGAGTTGAATAGAGTAAGTAAAATTATATATTCTGCGTTGCTTTTTGTGGCGGTGGTATTGTCTATACCTCTGCCCGCTGCGAGTATTACCCTGCGCAGCACAATTTTACTCTCGGACACCACAATTCTTGCCGACACTCTCTCTATTGCAGTGTCCCTCGATTCCACGGCAAATGACAGTGTAAAAAAGGAACAAAAAGATGCTCTTGATGCCCCCGTCAGATACACCGCCAACGACTCGCTCGTGTGGACGCGCGGCGGAAGCGCTTTTCTCTACGGTGCCGGACAGGTGAATTATGAGAAGATTGAGCTTAAGGCCGACGTAATCTCGATGGATATTGACAGCAGCGTGGTGCACGCACTCGGACGTCCCGACAGCACCGGCCAAATGCAGGGCCTGCCCGTCTTTTCCGATGCGGGCACCCCGTACGAGACCGACCGCATAAGCTACAATTTCAAGAGCAAGCGCGGAAAGATAAACAACGTCTTTACCCAGCAGGGCGACGGCTTTATGACGGGACGCGACGCCAAAAAAGATAGCAGCAACGTCTTTTATATTCAAGGAGGAAAATACACAACCTGCGACGCGCCGCATCCTCACTTTTACCTGGCAATGACACGCGCAAAGACACGTCCCAAGAAAGATATTGTCTTCGGGCCCACCTACCTTGTGGTAGAGGACGTGCCGCTGCCCCTTGCAATACCTTTCGGATACTTCCCCTTTACAAGCGACTATTCGTCGGGATTTATTATGCCCTCGTATGGCGATGAGACTGAGCGTGGCTTTTATCTGCGCGACGGAGGATACTATTTTGCCATAAGCGACAGAATGGACCTGCGTCTGACGGGCGAGATTTTTACAAAAGGCTCGTGGGGAGTGGCAGCTGCCTCGCGCTATGCACAGCGTTACCGATACTCGGGCAGCTTCGATTTCAGCTATCTTGTAACAAAGCAGGGCGAGCGTAATCTGCCCGATTATTCAGTGGGAAAGAATTTCCGCATACAGTGGAGCCACCGTCAGGATGCTAAGGCAGTGCCCAACAGCAACTTCTCGGCCAGCGTGAATTTTGCAACGGCAAGCTACGAACGCTCCAATCTGAACAGCCTCTATAATCCGATGCTTAACTCGCAGAGCGTACGCACATCAAGCGTCAGCTACTCAAAGACCTTCCCCAATATTGGCCTTACAATATCGGCAACAACAAATATCTCGCAAAGCATTCAAGACTCAATAGTATCACTCACACTGCCCAACCTCAGCGTCTCACTCTCGAAAAAATACCCATTCAAACGCAAAAAACGTGCAGGCGACGAGCGTTGGTACGAGAAAATCTCACTCTCCTACACGGGTCAGATGAGCAACAGCATCACCACAAAAGAGGATAAAATCTTTAAGTCGAATCTTGTGAAAGATTGGCGCAACGGACTGAGCCACCGTATCCCCATAAGCGCCACGTTCCAGCTTTTCGACTATATAAACGTAACCCCCAGCCTCAGCTACAACGAACGATGGTATTTCAAAAAAGTGAACCGCTCGTGGAACGAGCAGGCCGGCGAGGTTGTACGCGACACGGTGTATGGCTTTAACCGCGTATATAACTACAATTTCTCGCTCTCGATGAACACCACGCTCTATGGATTCTATCAGCCGGCAGGGTTCCTCAAGAACAGCCGCATACACACCGTGCGACACGTCTTTAAGCCCTCAATATCATTTAGCTACGCTCCCGATTTTGGGTCGCGGCACTATGGCTACTACGACACATATACATACACCGACGAGGATGGCGAGGTGCATCAGGTGGAATATTCACCCTACGAGGGCGCGCTCTACGGAATACCCGGCCGTGGAAAGACAGGAAGCGTTACATTCGACATTGGAAATAATATCGAGATGAAGTGGCGCACAAAGAACGACTCGCTCAAGAAAATCAGTATAATCGACGAGATAGGTGCGAATATCTCCTATAATATGGCGGCAAAAGAGAGGCCGTGGAGTAACCTCAACACCCGCCTGCGTCTGAAACTCTCGAAAAACTACACATTCAGCCTCAATGCCACTTGGGCAACGTACGCCTACGAATTTAACGAGCGCGGTCAGGTTGTTGTCGGAAATAAAACAGAGTGGTCGTATGGCCGCTTCGGACGTTTTCAGGGAATGAGCCAGAATCTCTCTTATACATTTAATAATCAGACGTTTGGTAAGATAAAGAAACTTTTCGGATTCGATGAGAAAGTGGTCGATAAGGACGACGCCGAAAAGGATGATGATAAAAACAGAGAAAAAGCCGAAAAGGGCGTAACGATGGTCTCTCGCAGCAGGGGAAGCAGCGAAAAAGCCGAGGTTGACGAGGAGGGCTATATGCCGTTTAAATTGCCGTGGAATTTCACCGTCTCGTATGGTATTATTATGGCCGAAAATACAGCGGCCAAGATAAACATAAAGTCGATGAGGTATCCCTATAAATTTACGCAGAATATGAATTTCTCGGGAAATATAGGAATATCTGATAATTGGAAGATAAATTTCACCTCGGGATATAATTTTGAGTATAAGAAACTTACAACTACCACGATGAACATCTCGCGCGACCTGCATTGTTTCGAGATGTCGTGCGGCATTGTGCTCTCGCCATATACCTCGTTCAATTTCAGCTTCCGTGCAACGTCGCAGATGCTTGCCGATGCACTGAAGATTGACAAGCGCAGCAGTGGCAGCAGTAACGTCGAGTGGTGGTACTAAAAAATATAGCGCTTTTTTAGGACTTTCTTTAGGGGAGGCTCTTTTTCAAGGCAGCCCGTTGGTTAGCAATTTTGCGGGCGATTCTAAATAAAAACAAAAAAACAGACGAAAATTCGTCTGTTTTTTTTCTTTACCATAGTATAGGGCTTTTGCCGTGGGCTCTCAAATAATCGTTCGTGAGTGTAAAGTGATGATTGCCAAAGAACCCGTGATAGGCCGACAGGGGCGAGGGGTGGGGTGAGGCAAGCACCAAATGCCTACTGCGGTCGATAAAGGCACCTTTCTTTTGTGCGTAGCTGCCCCATAGGATAAAGACTAAATTCTCGCGCTCTCGGGCAAGGGTGCTTATGACAGCGTCGGTAAACTGTTCCCACCCTTTATTTTGGTGCGAGCCGGCGCTTGTGGCACGAACCGTCAGCGTGGCATTCAGCAGGAGCACTCCTTGCCGGCTCCAGCGGGTAAGGTCGCCATCAGGGGGGATGGGGGCGCCTGTGTCATTCGCAATCTCTTTGAAAATATTCATCAGCGACGGGGGAAAGGGTACCCCTTTGTTCACCGAGAAGCAGAGGCCGTTGGCCTGTCCCGCGCCGTGATAGGGGTCTTGCCCCAAGATTACAACCTTTACGTCGTCAAAAGGGCAGTGGTCGAAGGCATTGAATATGAGCTTCGCGGGTGGGTAAATGGGCGTCGGGCCGCTATATTCGCTGCGTACAAAGGTGGTGAGTGCCTCAAAATAGGGTTTCTCGAATTCGGGTGCGAGGCGCTCCCGCCAGCTATCTTCAATTTTTACGTTTATACCCATTTTTTACATATTATATAAGGTGTATATTCTGCTTTAGGCACTCTTTGCGCATCTGCTCGGGCCAAATGCTGGCCTGAATCTCGCCAATATGCGCCTTTTTGAGCAGTAGCATACACAGACGCGACTGCCCGATGCCTCCTCCGATGCTCAGCGGCAGTGTGTCGTCGAGCAGGCGGCGGTGAAAATAGAGCTCTTTGCGCTCCTCTTTGTTCGATATTTTCAGCTGGTGCAGAAGCGCTTTTTTATCGACGCGGATGCCCATCGAGGATAGCTCGACCGATTTTCCAAGCACATCCGACCATATAAGAAGGTCGCCGTTGAGGCCGTTGTAACCCTCTTCGTTGGGGGTGCTGTAGTCGTCGTAGTCGGGGGCGCGATTGTCGTGCGGCTCACCGTCGCCCAGCCTGTCGCCAATGCCTATTATAAACACAGCCTTATGCTTGCGGGTTATCTCCTCCTCGCGCTCTTTGGCCGTTAGTGTGGGGTAGAGGCGGCGCAACTCCTCGGAGTGTATGAAGAATATGTCGTGCGGCAGTGTGGCTTCGAGCTGCGGATAGTGCTCGCTTATGGTAAACTCGGTGCGTCGGATAGCCGAATAGATGCGGGTAACAATGCCGCGCAGAAAGCTCATTGTGCGCTGCTCGGGGCTTATCGTGCGCTCCCAATCCCATTGGTCAACGTAGAGCGAGTGTAGATTGTCAAGCTCCTCGTGAGCGCGTATCGCGTTCATATCGGTGTATATTCCGTTGCCCACTTTTATGTTGTAGTCGGCAAGGGTAACGCGTTTCCATTTTGCAAGCGAGTGGACAACCTCGGCAACGGCGCCATTCATATCTTGAATGGGGAAACTGACGGCATTTTCGTGGCCCGTAAGGTCGTCGTTCAGTCCTGTGCCTTGAAGCACAAACAGCGGCGCCGTAACGCGTCTCAGACGCAGGGTGGATGAAAGGTTCAACTGAAAAATCTCCTTTATCTGTTTAATTGCCAGCTCAGTTTGCTTAAGGTCGAGCAGAGGCTGGTAGGGCATCGGGAGCTTAAAAAGTTTCATTTGTATATTGACAAATTGTAGTTAATTTTGTAAAAATGCTTTTCTAAATTTAGCGTTAAGCCTTATTTTGCTTGCGAAGATAATCTAATTTATAGATTGTTGCAAGAGAAAAGGCATTTATTTTTATCAGTGAAAAAATGTTATGTAAACGACAAAATGATAAAATAACACCGAAATTGAGAAAAAAATCATTATCTTCGCGTCGAAAAACGCCGAGAGCGCGTTTGCCGCGTTTTTGAGGGCTCCGTAGCTTAGCTGAATAGAGCATCGGATTCCGGTTCCGAAGGTCCTGGGTTTGAATCCCAGCGGAGTCACTCATTAAAGGCAATGCTCTAAAGGTCAACAATTTAATATACGCGAAAATGTCGGCTCTGATTTTTTACATTGTTAGGGGATTTTGGTTCTTGATGTCTTTGCTGCCCCTAAAGGTTCTTTATCTGTTCTCGGACTTTATTTTTTACCCGATATATTACCTTGTGCGCTATCGTCGCAAGGTTGTACGCAAGAATCTAACCCTCTCGTTCCCCGAGAAAAGCCTCGGCGAGATTATCGATATTGAGAAGAAATTCTATCATTCGCTGTGCGACTATTTTGTAGAGGCGATGAAACTCTATGGAATGAGTGCCGAGAAGGTGCGTAAGCGTCTGCAATTCACGGGCCTTGAGGAGGTTAATCGTGTGCTGGGCGAGGGGCGCTCGGCTGTTGTTTATATGTCTCACTCGTTCAATTGGGAGTTTGCAACCTCTATGCCTCTGTGGATAAATAACGAAAATGTGGTTATCGGACAAATTTACCACCCGCTCGAAAATGAGCATTTCGACCGCTTTTTTCAGAAACTGCGCAACCAATATTCGTCCGAAAATATTGCAATGAAAGCCACCCTGCGCCGCATTGTCGATATTGGCCGGCAGGGTAAGCAATTCCTCATCGGCTTTATTGCCGACCAAGTGCCGACGTGGGAGTCTATCCACCATTGGGTAACATTTATGAATCAAGATACGCCGGTGTTCACGGGTACCGAAAAAATTGCACAGCGCACAAAAAGTGCAGTATTTTTTATGCACTTCAGACGTGTGCGCCGCGGAAAATATGTTGCAAATTTCGATTTTATGGCCGAGGATGCCTCGCTGCTGCCCGAGAATGAGCTGACTAATATGTATTACGAGATTCTTGAAAAAACCATCAGAGAGCAGCCCGAATTGTGGCTGTGGACGCATAACCGGTGGAAGCGTACGCGTCAGGGACAGATTGAGCGCGAGCGCAGAAGGGTCGAGGAGCGCAGACGTTTGGCCGAGCAGGCACAGCAAAAATAGGCACAGACAGCCGCATTCTGCCGGGACGAGCGCGTCGGCGCGCCGCGTGCGCATTACATACACAGAAAAAGGAGGCTTTTGAGCCTCCTTTTTCTGTGTATGTAACCGAGCATACGGATTATTGCAGACGGAATATTACGGGGAGCGTGTATAATACGGGCACATTCTTGCCGGCTTGCATTCCGGGCTTCCATTTGGGCATCCCCTTTACAACGCGTATAGCCTCATTGTCGAGGTTTTTATCGCCCGAGCTTTTCATCACCTCAATATCAAATATTGCGCCGTCGGTGTCAACAATGAAATTTACATAAACTTTTCCTTGACTGTTCTTTTCGCGGCTTTCACGCGGATATTTTATGCTATTTTTAAGATACTCCATCAAGGGCTTCGTACCGCCGGGAAATTCGGGCTGTTGTTCCACTACTTTATATATGTTGAGCTTGGCCGGTATTTTGGCTTTAAAGTCGTCTAATGTAAGAGTCTCGTCGCCGTATCTTACCTCTTTAATATTGTTGCATCCTTCAATGGCATCGGCTGTTATTCTTGTCTCTTTGGATAGTGTGATATTTGTAAGTGCTGTACAACCCGAGAATGCGTTGGCTCTAACCCTTGTTACGCTTGCGGGAATTGTAATGTCGGTGAGGCTCTTGCAACCAAGAAAGGCTTTCTGGCCAATGCGCTCCACACCTTCTTTTATTATTGCATTTGTCAGCGCTGTACAGTCCGAGAAGGCACCATTGTCAATTTTGGTTACGCTTGCGGGGATTATAATGTGAGTGAGGCTCGTGCAATTGGCAAAGGCCATTTCTCCTATTATTTCTACTCCTTTTTCTATAATTGCATTTGTCATTGCTTTGCAATTGTAGAAGGCACCTACCTCAATTGCACGTATGCTTGCGGGTATTGTAATGCTTTTTAGGGCGGTGCAGCTGTTGAAGGCTCCCGATTCAATTTTTTCTACTCCGTTCTCTATTGTTACATCGGTCAATGACGCGCAGTTCGAGAAGGAAAAGCCCTCTATTGTGGTAATGCTCTTGGGAATAATTATGCTCTCGAGGCTCTCGCAGAACGAAAAGGCCGAGCTACCTATACTCTCGATGCTATTGCCTAATGTTACGCTTTTCAGGCTTTTGCAATGCTCGAATGCTCCGGTGCCGATGCGTTTGATATTTTGGGGTAGTGCAACGCTTGTCAGTTCTGTGCAGTGTTCAAATGCGTGGTCGTTTATTATTTCTACAAAATCGGGGATTATGCTGTTTTTGCATCCTAATATCAGTGCTTTTTCCTCTTTGTTTATGATGGCATTGCACCCATCGGGGCTGCTGTATGTGGGGTTGTACGGGGCGACTGTGATGCTCGATAGTGCAGCGCAGCCTTTGAATGCTCCGCTACCGATGCTTATTACGCTTGAGGGTATTACAATGCTTTCAAGGTCTTTGCAATTGGCAAAGGCGTCTGCTCCAATGACTGTTACTCCCTCGGGGATTACTACGCTCTTAAGGCCGGCGCAGTTTGCCAATGTCTCTTTTTTTATTATTCTTATAGAGGAGGGGATTGTTGTGTTCTTGCATCCTATTAAAAGGTCGTTGTTGGCTTTTGAGATAATGGCGTTGCAGTTGTCGCGGCTGTCAAAAAACTTATTATCGGGGTCAACGACGATGCTTTCGAGTGATGTGCATCCTTTGAGTATATTGGGTTCAATCTGTGTAACATTTTTGGGTATTACGATGCTTTTCAGTGAGAGGCATCCCTCAAAGGCTGCCGATGCTATTGCCTCTACTTTTTCGGGGATATTTATACTTTGTAGCTTGGTGCAACCCAAAAAAGTGCCCTCGTTGATATAATCAATGTTCTCGGGGAGGCTGATGTCTTGTAGATTGGTGCAACTATAAAAGGCGTGGCTTCCTATGGTTGTAACGCTCTTGGGGATTACTATGCTTGTGAGTTTCTGGCGTCCCGAAAATGCACCGTTGCCGATAATCTCAATTCCATCGGGAATGACGGTTTTGTTGCTTCCTATCATTAGTCCCGATAGTTTGGTAAGGATAATGGCGTTGCAGTTGCTGCGGCTGTCGTAAACGGTGTTACCCTCTTCGACGGTGATGCTGTCGAGTGAGAAGCAGTAATTGAATGCGTCGGGCTTTATTTCCGTAACGCTTTTGGGGATTCTGATGCTTGTTAGCCTTGTGCAGCCCGAGAATGCCTTGTCGTATATTGATTTTAGATTCTCGGGTAGATTTATGCTTGTTAGTCCATTACAATCCATAAATGCCCTTTTTCTGATTATTTCGATGCTTCCGGGCAGTGAAACGGATGTTATCTGATTGTTGTAGCCGAATGCTCCTGCACCTATAAATTTTACGGTGTAGGTTACTCCCTCGTAATTTACTGTCTCGGGAATGATAATATTGGCTGAGTGTTGTTTTATGTTTTTTATTATCTCGACATATTTTGCCTCGCTGTCGGTTATGCTGTATTGCAACCCGTCAAACTCGAATGTTTGAGCGTTGATGGCTGTAAAAAGTAGTGTAAAAGCTATTGTTAAACAGTGTTTTATGCTTTTCATAATTCTGCTGTTTGAAAAGTGTTGAAATAATTTGCTCCGCCTTATTTGTTCATCTGTCGAACAAATAAGGCGGAGCTTTGTCTCATTTATTCTTTTATGCGCCTCATTGTTTTATTTTAATTGGGGTGCACAAATTTATTTAGTAGGCTCGTGCAAAGAGTACGCGGCGTGCCGAGGGCTTGCCGGTAACCATACAGGTGCCGGGAGTCTCGTCCCAGCCTATGGGGATACAGCGGATAGTTGCCTTTGTGTCGTTCTTTATCTGCTCCTCGGTCTCGGGGGTGCCGTCCCAATGGGCAAGGATAAAGCCGCCTTTTTCAATCTCGACCTTAAACTCGTCGTATGTATCGACGCTGCGTGTGTTGGCCTCGCGCATATCGAGGGCTTTCTTGTGCAGGTTCTTCTGTATGTCGTCGAGCAGCTCTTTTACATAGGTTGTGATGCCGTCTATGCTGCGTGTCTCTTTTTGCAGTGTGTCGCGGCGCATCACTTCGATTGTGCCATTCTCGAGGTCGCGCGCACCAAGCACGAGGCGCACGGGGACGCCTTTGAGCTCGTAGTCGGCAAATTTGAATCCCGGACGGCGGTTGTCGGCATTGTCGTATTTTACGCTGATGCCCATCTTGCGCAGCTCGGCTGTGAGCTCGGATACTTTTGCGTCTATTGTGTCGAGCTGAGCCTGATTCTTGTATATGGGGACAATTACCACCTGTATGGGGGCGAGGGCGGGGGGCAGTACAAGGCCGTTGTCGTCGGAGTGGGTCATTATGAGCGCACCCATAAGGCGTGTGGATACGCCCCAAGAGGTTGCCCACACGTAGTCGAGTTTATTGTTCTTATCAACGAATTGTACGTTGAAGGCCTTTGCGAAATTTTGTCCGAGGAAGTGTGATGTTCCGCACTGAAGGGCTTTTCCATCCTGCATAAGTCCCTCGATTGTGTATGTGTCGAGCGCGCCGGCGAAACGCTCGTTGGCCGATTTTACACCCATTATAACGGGTAGTGCCATATAGTTGTTGGCAAAGTCGTTATATACGTGGAGCATTGTCTGTGCCTCTTTCTCGGCCTCCTCTTTTGTGGCGTGGGCTGTGTGGCCCTCTTGCCATAGAAACTCGGCGGTGCGCAGGAACAGACGGGTGCGCATCTCCCAGCGCATTACGTTGGCCCATTGGTTCACCATTATGGGAAGGTCGCGGTACGATTGTATCCAATTTTTGTATGTGCTCCAGATGATTGTCTCGGACGTGGGACGGATTATCATCTCCTCTTCGAGCTTGGCTGCGGGGTCAACAACTACTCCGCTGCCGTCGGCCGAGTTTTTAAGACGATAGTGTGTTACCACGGCGCACTCTTTGGCGAATCCCTCGACGTGCTCGGCCTCGCGGCTGAGGAACGATTTTGGAATGAGCAGGGGGAAATAGGCGTTTACGTGGCCTGTCTCTTTGAACATATCATCGAGCGTGCGCTGTATCTTCTCCCATATTGCGTAGCCGTAGGGCTTTATTACCATACAGCCGCGCACGGGCGATTGCTCGGCAAGGTCGGCTTTTATTACAAGGTCGTTGTACCACTGTGAGTAGCTCTCGCTGCGTTTAGTTAAATCTTTTAATTCTGCCATATTGTTGTTTGTTTTTTGTATCTTCGCACTATATTTTGCAAAAATACAAAAATATATTTATATACGCTCTTTGTTCGGTGTTGTTATAAGAGATTTTTTTTGTATCTTCGCTGCGAATCCGAGCATTTTGGGTTGAATGACGATTGTTAAATAAATTATATAAGGTATGAAAGTTAATTTTTTGAAGTCAATTTGTGTGGCTCTGTGCGCACTTATTGTTTTTAGTGGATGCAGTTCTTTTAATAACACTGCCAAAGGTAGCTTGATTGGTGCTGCCGGTGGTGCTGCTCTTGGCCTTTTGGTGGGCCATTTTGCGGGCGATAAGGCCATTGGTGCTGCCGTGGGTACTGCCGTGGGTGCAGGTACGGGTGCCATAATTGGTCGTCGTATGGATAAGGCAGCCGAGGCTGCCGCCGAGATTCAGAGTGCTACTGTCGAGACAGTTACCGATGCGAATAATCTTACGGCAGTTAAGGTTACATTCGACTCGGGTGTTCTTTTTGCCACAAATAAGTACAGCCTTAACGATGCAGCCAAAAAGAATCTTGCACAGTTTGCTCAGGTGCTCAAGGAGTATAACGACGCCGACGTTGCCATCTTCGGACACACCGACTCGACGGGTAGCGACGCTATCAACGACCCCCTCTCGATGAACCGCGCAAATTCGGTTGCCGAGTATCTAAAGTCTCTCGGCGTGTCGTCGAAGCAGATTAAGAATGTCGAGGGATTCGGCTCAAAAGAGCCTGTGGCCGATAATTCGACAGCTGCCGGACGTGCACAGAATCGTCGCGTCGAGGTTTATATGTATGCCAGCGAGGCTATGATTAACGCTGCCAACAGCGGACAGCTGAAATAAGTTTACAGAATCTCCCTCAATTAGGAATTTGAGCCGCGTGTGCCACAAAAAAGCATACGCGGCTTTTTTTGGCACAGTAGAAATTTACTGTGAACAAGAATAAATAAGCTATTTTTTACTATCAAGAACAGCTACATATAATACGTACAAAAGGTAACTTTAAATTTATTGCACCATAAAAAAGAAATTCAATGTAGGTTCGATTGTTTTAAGGAAAAAGTGCGAGGTATGTTTAACCGTTACTTAGACGCTTGTTTACAAGCGACTAAGTGAGGGCGGTCCGCAGCACCCTTAAAACAATCGTAAACCGAAATGACAAGCAAGCCTCC
>JAFQVS010000040.1 GCA_017407905.1 Bacteroidaceae bacterium
ACTTAGTCGCTTGTAAACAAGCGTCTAAGTAGCGGTTAAACATACCTCGCACTTTTTCCTTAAAACAATCGAACCTACATTGAATTTCTTTTTTATGGTGCAATATTTAATTAAAAATAACCTTTTGCACGTATTATATGCAACTGTTCTTGAAAATTATAAATAAATTATTGATTCTTGTTCACAATTTACTGAGCCAAAAAAAATGGTCGGACAATCAAAAAAATATATCCGACCATAAAAAAGACATTCGCACCCCCTTAGTTTAGCAAGAAGCGCATAATGGCACCCATAAGCAGGCTGCGCTGCTGCTCATCCACAATAGTCTCAAAGGGGAAGCTCGTGCACAGCGTGCGATACTGCTCGGCGTATGCAACGCCTGCGCTCTGCTTGCAACCGTCAAAGACAAACGACACAAAGGCATTATCGACGGGTACAAGAATATCGGGCGAGGCAACCGCATAGCAACGCTCGTTAACCGTGCGGCAGATGCTCATATTAAGATTAGAGCCGAAGATTCTATTCTCGGTGGCATTATGCACCGAGCCGCCATAGTCGTACTTAAGCAGGGAGCGGATGAAGGCCCTGTCCTCGTCGTTCTTGGACATATCACTTGCAATGTGTGCTCCGCTGACGAACAGACGTCCGCCCGAGGCACAATAGTCTGTGAGGGCCCGTTGCAAGGCCTTAGGAAAGGTCTTATAGGGACGGCTGTAGCCGAGCTGCGTGCCCGCACTACCCTGCTTCTCGGCGCCCAAGATAAGGTCAACGGCGCTGTACCCCGCTAGCGTCGCGCACCCCTCGATGAGTGCCTCGCTACTGCACGATACAAAGGAAAATCCGTTTGCGGCCAATGCCTTGCCGTGAACGCGCGGATAGTCGAATGAGTTTCCGGCAATGAGCATACCCTCGTAGTCGTTTCCGCTTAGTCCGAGGCCATTCTCGTAGCCTATATTTACGCGCTCAAAGTCGAGCTGTCGGCCGCAATACTCGGGGGTGGCAATATAGGCGAGGCCGGGGTCGGCGTCAATGTCGAAGCCTGCCTTTGAGGGGGTGTTAACCTCGGCGGGGCCGCTGAGACGGTGGAAGCCGTTGACGATGAGCACGCGCTTCTCGGCCTCGGGGTTATAGTAGGCTGCAAGCGTCTCGCTGGGGAAGCTCTCGCCTCCGTCGTTGAGCGCCGTAACCTTGAATCCGTAAAGCACATTATCGACAAGAGGCACCGTGCAGTCGGTACCCTCGACAATTTTTCCATTGTCGAATCCTCCGTCGCCCACGCGCGTGTAGAGGATATATTTCTGCGGCGCGGCGGTAGGTTCGAGCCTATCCTCGACGGGCGCCCAACTGAGCCGTACGCTCTTGCCCTCGGCAAAAGATATTGCAAAATTCTTCACCGGCAGAGGCTGCACGCAATAGTCGCGCCCTTGCAGAAAACAGAGCTGTTTCAGGAGCGCCTTATAGACGGCACGCGCAACGGTGAATTTAAAGCCCGGGTCGTGCCCCAAGCACATATCGGCAAAATTCTGGTGCGAGAGCGACTCGAAAATCATCGCAGGCACAGCCGGCAGACGCGACTCGCTGTAACTCTTGTCTATTATTCCGCGAACAGTCCATTTAATGCCATAGAGCGCCGCAATATCATCATAGACACTCCTGAGCACCGTGCCCACAATGTCGCGCGCCATATAACGCGAGTGCCCCGTCGCCACTGTGTCGCCATTATATTCGGTGGTAACAATTCCCAGCGAGCCTATAAGCTCGTCCTCGGCCGAAAAGCCAGCATCGGAGTGGAAGCCAAAGGTCATCTCAATGGGCACGCCGAGGCCCGTCGTGTCGGGGTTATATATCGAGCCGCCCGTAAGATGGTTAACGGCGTGCGAACGGCAGTTAATATCGTCGGTATAATCGCGCTTACCCTCGGAGGGCGAATAGACCTCATACGGGAATCCGCCCCACTGAAGAGCGTATCGGGCACCCTCAAGATAGCGCGGCAGAGCGCTTACCGTGGGGATACTGTCGCCGCGGGCCACCACTCCCATTCCCCCGCCAAAGCGCACGGCATCGGCGCTGACGATACCCTTCGAGGCGCTTGCATTGGAGAGCATCACCACCTGCTCGTCGTGCGCACCTTTTTTAAAATTGAACGTCCCCAGATAGACCCACGTGCCGCCGCCCATCTTCTGGTTCACGCGAAACTCGGTTATCCCTCCTGCGTGCAGCACACTGTAGTGCGCATCATCGACCGAATTTTCGGTTGTTTGGTAGGTTACATAGACGGCGTAACGGCCATCCTCGGGAATTTCGGGCTTCCACTTTGCAAGTGCTGTGGCATTTTTTGCATTGCCGCTTGTGGGGGTCGAGCGCGACGTTCCACCGGCAAAGGGATTCTCGTAATCGACAAAAAAGCCGTCGCGCAGGCGGAACCCGCCGCTGCTGACATCCCACTGCTTTTTGTCGGTCTTTCCTTCGAGATACTGCGAGGCGCCAAAGACAACGTCATTATCGACAATTACACTGCGAGGCTGCCAATCGCGCTCGCGCGGAGTATAGACGATGGCCCCCGCATTTTCGAGCATAGGCATAAGAAAGGGGACGACAATAGACTGCGTGAAAAGGTCTTCGGTGGTGCAATAGAGCGCGGGACGTTGCCACTCCCACGTGCCCTCGTCGTTCGAGAAGACCCGCCCGTGGCTCTGCCACACGGCAAGATGCCTGCCCGAGAGGCCCTTTGCGGGGCGATAAGGGCGCGAGATATTCTCGACCCACGGAGCGCCCGTGTAACTGAGGTCGCCCCAATGGCGGCTCGGGTCAATCTTTTTCTTCGGACGCAGGATATTGGGAATGAGCTTTTCGATGGGCTGTCGGTGGGCGATGAGCTCTATTTTGTATCGGCGCATATCTTTGGGAAGCACCTCGCGCAGGTCGGCGTAAATTTTCTCGACAAGCTCGGGGGTGAAGCGTTGCGCCGCAAAATTGCTGTTGGCATAGATAGTTATCTTGCGTGCTCGCTTATTGACCACAATATTGTTGCGCTTACGTTCGAGACGACAGTTTTTTATTCTAAAATCGTCCGATTTATACTCGGTAAAATATTTCTCTATGGCACGAGTAAGCACTTTGTCGGCACGTTGTGCCGACAAAGTGAAAAAGCATAACACACAAAAAGTGAATGTTATAAGCCGCCTAATATCTGTTATGTGCATATATTTTATTGGGCTGCGAGGGCGTTTATCTTGTCCAAAATAGCTTTTGCATCCTCGTTGAACGACATACTCACGGTGTCGAAATATTTGCGTGCGGGAAGCCCCGGCTCGACGTGGCTCACACGTGCAATATACTCCTTGTTAAGAGCGAATATGCTGTTAAACACCTCAATCCACTCGGCAGCATCGGCCTTTGAGTCGTACGATGCAAAAAACGCCTGTGTAGCCAGCTGGTCGGCTATATAAGTAATCACTTTTTTGTAATTTTTTCTACTTGCCATAGTTCAATACTGTTTAAAATTAAATACAGTTGTAAAGATATACTTTTATTCGCAAAGTAACAACAAAAGAGAAAAATCTGCACAAAATTTAAATAATTTTATTGTGCAACGCATAAAAAAGCCCTTTATGCTTTTTATATTCACAAAAAAAAGCGAAATTTGCCCATATTTTGTGCATTCAATAACCTTTAATAATATTAACAGATATGAAGATTAGCGCATTGCAAAAAGCAAGGGCAGCTTACGAGCCCAAATTGCCCCAAGCACTGAAAGAGGTAGTAAAAGTTTGCGAGGGTGCAGCAACCGAGTCGGTAGCCGACCAAGAGGCTATTAAGTCGATGTTCCCCAACACATACGGCCTGCCCATCATCACATTCGAGAAGGGTGGCGAGGCAGTAGAGTATCCCGCAATAAATGTAGGTGTTATTCTATCGGGCGGCCAAGCTCCCGGCGGACACAATGTAATTGCCGGCCTTTTCGACGGAGTAAAGAAGCTGAACCCCGCAAGCCGTCTCTATGGTTTCTTGATGGGTCCCGGCGGATTGGTTGACCACAAATATATGGAGATTACCCCCGAGATTATGGACGCTTACCGTAACACCGGTGGCTTCGACATTATCGGCTCGGGCCGTACAAAGCTCGAAAAGACCGAGCAGTTCGACAAAGGCCTTGAGATTATCAAAGAGCTTGGCATCAAGGCTCTTGTAATCATCGGTGGCGACGACTCGAACACAAACGCCTGCGTCCTTGCCGAGTATTACGCAGCAAAGAACACCGGCGTACAGGTTATCGGCTGTCCCAAGACAATCGACGGCGACCTTAAGAACGCTTACATCGAGACATCTTTCGGATTCGACACCGCTTGTAAGGTTTATTCCGAGGTTATCGGTAACATACAGCGCGACTGTAACTCGGCTCAGAAATATTGGCACTTTATCAAGCTGATGGGCCGTTCGGCATCGCACATTGCTCTTGAGTGCGCACTCCAGACACAGCCCAACTACTGTATCATCAGCGAGGAGGTAGAGAAGAAGGCTCTCTCGCTCGATGACATTGTTACAGCCATCGCACAGGCAGTTGCCAACCGCGCCGCAGCAGGCAACAACTTTGGTACAGTGCTTATCCCCGAGGGCCTCATCGAGTTTATCCCTGCAATGAAGGCTCTTATTGCCGAGCTCAACGACCTTCTTGCTCACAAGGGCGAGAAGTATGCAGCCGTTGCGCCCGAGGAGCAGCGTCAATTCATCATCGACCTTTTGTCGAAGGACAATGCAGCCGTTTACGCAAGCCTCCCCGCAGGCGTTGCCCGCCAGCTGACAATGGACCGCGACCCCCACGGCAACGTACAGGTATCTCTCATCGAGACCGAGAAGTTGCTCTCTGAGATGGTTGCAGGCAAGCTCGCCGCTTGGAAGGCCGAGGGTAAATATGTTGGTAAATTCAATCCTCAGCACCACTTCTTCGGTTACGAGGGTCGTTGCGCAGCCCCCTCGAACTACGACGCCGACTACTGCTATGCACTCGGTTACAACGCATCGCAGCTCATCGCAGCAGGAAAAACCGGTTATATGTCATCTATCCGCAACACAACAGCTCCCGCAGCCGAGTGGGTTGCAGGCGGTATCCCCATCACAATGATGATGAATATGGAGCGTCGCCACGGCGAGATGAAGCCCGTAATCCAGAAGGCTCTTGTTGACCTTGAGGGTGCCCCCTTCAAGACATTTGCAGCCAACAGAGAAAAGTGGGCTAACGAGACTTGCTACGTATATCCCGGCCCCATCCAATATTTCGGACCGAGCGAGGTATGCGACCAGACAACCGTAACATTGGCTCTGGAGCAGGCTAAGTAATAAAAAAGAATGGCCGAAGCCACAAAGAAAAAGAATAATCCCGGCGGACGGAAGCAAAAAACTTCCGCCCGCCGCTTATCATCGCCCCGCAAGAAACAGAAGAAGCAGGGCGACCTTCCCGGATGGGTGTATATTGTTGCGGCTACGCTCGTATCGAGCCTTGCAATTGCAGCCGTCTATTATATATTCTTCCGCCCCTATTTTTACCGCTTCCGCCCCTGCTACGGCGAGCGTCATTATGAAATATGTATGCCTTTGGGCTACTCGATATACGGTATCGACGTCTCGCGCCATCAGGGCACCATTGATTGGGAGGCATTAAAGAGTGGCGACGGAAAAAGTGCGCCCGTGCAATTTGTATATATGAAAGCAACCGAGGGCAGCGACTTTACCGACAAGAATTTCGAGACGAATTTTGCAAGCGCCAAGGCACAAGGCTTTGTTCGCGGAGCCTACCACTATTTCAGCCCTCACTCGGGCGGGCTCGCACAAGCCAATATGTTCATAAAGACCGTAAAATTACAAAAGGGCGACCTTCCGCCCGTGGTTGACGTCGAGGAGCGCCCAAAAGACAAGCAACGCTTCATTCAGGAGCTTAAAATATTTATCGCAAAGATTGAGGAGCACTATGGCGTAAAACCCATAATATACTCGTACAAAAAATACAAGGAGCACTATCTGTCGGAGCCCTTTTTCAACAAATACCCTCTGTGGGTGGCCCACTATTATGTGAGCAAGCTCGACGAGAATATCGAGTGGCTTATGTGGCAATGCTCCGATATTGGACAGCTGCCGGGAATTGAAGAAAATGTCGATATTAACATTTTCAACGGCACGCAGGAGCAATTCAAAAGTATTCTGATTAAACAATAAGAGGCCTTGCGCGCACTACTCGCGGTAGCCTGCGCTTGCAGCCGAGTAGTTGCGCCACGCATCGAGCAGAGCGCAAAAGTCTTCGGGCAGCGGAGAGTCGAAGTGCATCATCTGCTTTGTTGTCGGATGCACAAAGCCCAATGTCTTTGCGTGAAGCGCCTGACGCGGGCAGGCCTTGAAGCAATTCCTCACAAACTGACTATACTTATTAAATTGCGTTCCGCGCAGAATTTCGTCGCCGCCATAAACGTCGTCGTTGAAGAGAATGTGCCCGATGTGCTTCATATGCACGCGAATCTGATGCGTGCGCCCCGTCTCAAGATTACACTCGATGAGCGAGACGTAACACAGACGTTCGAGCACGCGATAGTGCGTTACGGCGTGCTTGCCTATTGCATCGTCGGGCGAGACGGTCATTTGCAGGCGGTTGCGAGGGTTACGGGTGATATTCCCCACGACGGTTCCCGTATCGTCTTTTGGGACGCCCCACACAAGGGCATTATAGGTGCGCTGCGTTGTCTTATCGAAAAACTGTCGTCCGAGAAAAGCCTTCGCATAGGCTGTCTTTGCAACCACCAAAAGTCCCGAGGTATTTTTGTCTATTCGATGCACGAGGCCCACCTGCGGGTCGTTGGCGTCGAACGAGGGATTGTCCCTCAGATGCCACGCAACAGCGTTTATGAGCGTGCCGTGAGTGTTTCCGCAGCCCGGATGCACCACAAGCCCCGCAGGCTTGTTAACCACCATAAGCTCGTCGTCCTCATAGACAATGTTAAGGGGAATATCCTCGGGCACGATGGTGCTGTCGTACTCGGGGCGGTTCATTGTGATTACAATCTCGTCGAGCGGCTTTACTTTGTAGTTGCTCTTTACCACCCTGCCGCCCACGGCAATATTGCCTGCGTCGGCCGCCTGCTGAATCTTATTGCGCGAGGTATTTGCAAGGTGGTCGATAAGGAATTTATCTATGCGCACGGGCGATTGCCCTTTATCGGCCACCAGATGAATTTGGCGCATAGGAAGCTCGCCCTCAGACGTCAGCCCTTCGAGCTCGTCGAGCTCGGCAGCCTCGTCGTCAAACTCCATTAGAATATCGTTGTCGAGCATACTCTTATTCAAACCAAGATTCATCAACTATGGGAGCAGTGGCCTCTTTATCCTCGCCGCTGCCAATGACAAGCACCACCGTCGAGCCCACGGGGATGGACATTCCGTTGCGCAGAGTGTCGCGCCCCATCATAAGCGAATAGACCCAATCGGCCTCACCCTCGACCTTTATGCTTGTGCCTAACTTAAAGCCAGCCGCACGCAGACGAGCCTCGGCCTCTCGCAACGAGCAATTGTCGATGACGTCGGGGACAATTTGTGTGGGAACGTGGCTCGAACTCATTGTAAGCTCTATCTTGCGTCCCTTCTTGACGCTGGCATTGGCAATGGGGCGCTGTTCGAGCACTTGGTCCTCGCCCACCCCTTTGACATATTTATAATCGACTATCTCAAAATCGAGGTTCTTACTGCGCAACGCCTCGGCAGCATCGCCCAGCTGCATCCCGCAAACATCGGGGACGGCAATTACCTTGCCGTGCTGCGTATAGCTGTCGAGCCACGCAAGGGCAATAAAAGGGGTAGCCAGCAGCACAGCCAGCATCGCGAGCAAATTTATTATTATAATCTTCTTTTTTGTCATACTGCAAAAGTAAATAATTTTAATCTAATAAGCAATTGTAAACACTCTTAAATATCGAGTTGCCATTAAACTCGTATAATTTGCAAAAATACAAACAAACGAGCGAAATAGACAAAGTTTACTTTGGCATTTTACAGCGAGTGAAGAAAATTTTCGCTCGAAAAGCAAGGAAAAGAAAAAAAGAACCACCCACAGAGCAAAATAATAGTTAAGCAACCAAAAAGATAACCATTCTAAATATAATTTAGCTTGCTCACTTGACACTTTTATATTATCTTCGCAAGCAGAATATAAAACCAAAAAAAATTATGAAAAAAATAATCCCCCTTATAGCACTAATGCTTTTTGCAGCAACAGCAGAGGCACAGCTCTTCAAGCCCCGTCAGAAGAAAGCCACAAAGACCGAGTACAGCATAGGCACCGTACCCGTCGAGAATGGCCGCGTAGTGTTCCGCGAGAGGATTGAGGCCCCCGGCCTCGACGCTGCACAAATAATGCAACGTGCACGCGATTGGTACAACAACCGTTACGTCGAGCCCACCATAATATCGGCCAAAATACAAAAAGACGAGGCCTCGACCTTCGAGACAAAAGCCGAAGAGTACATTGTATTCACAAAAAAACTCCTTGTGCTCAACCGCGCAAGAATATACTATTTCCTGACGCTCAACTGCTACGACGGCGGCTGCGAATTTATAATGTCGAGAATAAGCTATTGGCACGACGATGAGAATCCCGACGGCGGCGTGCGCTACACAGCCGAGGACATTATCACCGACGAAAAAGCCTTCGACGAGAATAAAAAACTCAAAAAACAGCCCGAGCGTTTCCGCACAAAGACCATCGACCTTAAGAACAGCCTCGTCGATGAGCTAAAGAGACAATTAACAACAAAATAACCTCTCGCCGTGAAGAATATAGACAAAATAAGAAACATTCTGAACATACTATTCTACATAGGAGTAGTAGCAACAATAATCCTATACATTGCCACCGACGGCGGCAAGCCCTATTTTTACACAGGCGCAGTTACACTATCCATAAAAATGTTAGAATATATACTGCGCTTCGTCCTCTGATTAAAATTTATGAGCAGCAGACTACTATACATACTACTGCTACTGACCGCCCCACTCGTAGCAAGCGGACAGAGCTTTAAGACAGGAAACACCAACCGCATAAGCACGGGCGGCACAGGCGGCTTCGGCAGTGGCGAGGTCTTTAACCCCTTCGGCGAGAGAGACACCACAAAATCGGAGCACAAAGAGGTGCCGATGGAGATACACCAATGGCACATAGACGAGCTATTGGGTAATCCTCTGCCCGTCAACGCCGACACCCTTCAGCACCTGTACCAAAATTGGCATTTAACCGAAGGGATGAACGGCGAATATAATTTCTTGGGCAATATGGGCGCCCCCCGCCTATCGAGAATATTCTTCAACCGCCCCTCGGACACAAAATACAATTTCCTGCAACCCTACGACTATTTTCTAACACGCCCCGACGAAATATTCTTCACCGACACAAAATCGCCCTACACCAACCTCAGCTACAACGAATCGGGCGACAAAATAACCGGCGACGACCGCTTCCGCGCCTATTTTGCCACGAACGCGGGACGTAAATTCGGAGTAGGCTTTCTCTTCGACTACCTTTACGGTCGCGGCCGCTTCGACAATCAATCGACCGCATTTATGAATTTCTCGCTATTCTCATACTATCGCAGCGACCGCTACAACTACCATCTGCTGGCAAGCCGCTACCATATGAAAATGGCCGAGAATGGAGGAATCACCGACGACCTTTACATAACAAACCCCGAAAAAACCGACGCCGCCAGCAGTTCATTCGGCACAACAGACATTCCCGTAAAGCTCGACCGCACGTGGAACCGCAACGAGCTCTACACCGCATTCTTCACCCACAACTACAATTTCGGATTCAAAAAAAGAGTGCGCAAGGACATAAGCCCCGACAGCTTAGCCATTGAGGTAGCAAGGCTAATGGAGGAGTATCGCGACACCACCCGCACCATAAGCCCCTCCGACTCGCTTCAGCTGGCACACATTGCCGACAGCGTAGCCCGCCGCGACGCCGAGGAGTATGCCGAATACGAGCAACGCTTTATCCCCGTGGCGCGCATCACCCACACAGCCAATTTCGAGTCGAACCGCCACGAATTTATCTCGCACGAGCAGCCCTACAACTACTACGCCGACCGTTTCCTGCGCTACGACTCATTAGACCGCACCGACTATTGGAGCATAAAAAACACCGTCGCACTGACCCTGCGCGAGGGCTTCAGCAAATGGGCAATAGCCGACGTATCGGCCTACGCATCATACAAATACAGCAGCTACAAACTGCCCGACACACTCGCAAATGCGCAAGAGTATCGCCGCCGATACACCGAGCACACAGTGATGATTGGAGCACAGATTGAGAGCAACCGCAGCAAGCACCTTACCTACCGCCTCAGAGGCGAGACAGCCGTATCGGGCGACGACCTCGGCGCATTCCTCTTAGAGGGAAAAGGGCGTCTGAACATACGCCTGCTGCGACAGGACGCCCACATTCACGCCTCGGCATTCATAAAGAACAACCGCCCCTCGTTCTACTATCGGCACTACCACTCGGAGCACTATTGGTGGGACAATAATCTCGACAAAGAGTTCCGCACACGCATCGAAGGAGGCTTCGCCCTCGACAAATGGCGCACCCGCATAAAGGCAGGAATAGAGAACATCAAGAATTACACCTATATTGCCAACCACTCGCAGCGCGCGACATACGGCTATCTGAGCCGCCTCGCCGTAGCACAAGAGAGCGGCAACATACAGATACTCTCGGCCACGCTGAACCAAGATTTTAAGTTCGGCCCGCTGCACCTCGACACAGAATTTACCTATCAGAACAGCAGCAACAAGAGTGTGCTCCCCCTGCCCGAGCTCAATCTATACGCCAACCTCTATCTAAAGTTTAAAATTGCAAAAGTACTGAACACCGAGCTTGGTGCCGACGTTCGTTATTTCACACCCTACTACGCCCCCGACTATTCGCCGGCATTAGGAGAGTTTGTGCAACAGAACGCAGCCGACAAGGTAGAAATTGGCAACTACCCGATAGTAAACATCTACGCCAACTTTCTGCTGAAACAGACACGTTTCTACGTAATGTACTACCACATAAACGAAGGAACAGGCAACAAGAGGAGTTTCCTTGCACCCCACTACCCTATGAGCCCGAAGGCACTGTGGCTGGGACTATCGTGGAATTTCTACAACTAATCTAAAGGAGAGACAAGGAGGCAACATATATGAATATAAACATTAAATGGGGCTTTATAGGCTGCGGCGTAGTAACCCAAAAGAAGAGCGGCCCTGCATTCAACCTTATTCGCGGCTCGCAGATAGTAGCCGTGATGGGACGCGACAAAGAGCGCACCCGCGCATACGCCAAGCGATTTAACATTCCCCGATGGTACACCGACGCGCAAGAGCTCATCGACGACCCCGACGTCAACGCAATATACATTGCAACGCCGCCCTCGTCGCACGCCACATACGCCATTATGGCAATGAAGTCGGGCAAGCCCGTATATGTCGAAAAACCCCTCGCCGCCAACTACGAAGATTGCGCCCGCATCAACCGCATATCGCGCGAGACAGGCGTCCCCTGCTTCGTCGCCTATTACCGTCGTTACCTCCCCTATTTTAACAAAGTAAAAGAGCTGCTGCCGCGTCTGGGCAAGACTCTGAACGTGCAGATACGCTTCGCAGTGCCCCCGCGCGACCTCGACTACAACCGCGACAATCTGCCGTGGCGCGTACAGCCCGACATTGCCGGAGGCGGATACTTCTACGACCTTGCAGCGCATCAGCTCGACCTTCTGCAAGATATGTTCGGCTGCATATTAGAGGCCGAGGGCTACACGGCCAATCGCGGCGGTCTGTACGAGGCCGAGGACACCGTAAGCGCCTGCTTCAAATTCGAGAATGGAATACCCGGCTCGGGCTCGTGGTGCTTCGTCTCGAACGAGCTTGCCCGCGAAGACCACATCGAGATTTTCGGCAGCAAGGGAACGCTCAAATTCTCGGTATTTACATTCGAGCCCATCCTATACACAGGCGAGAATGGCAGCGAAGAGTTTGTCGTCCCCAATCCCACATACGTACAGCTGCCACTGATAAAAAATGTCGTGGAGCATCTGCAACACACGGCAGTGTGCACCTGCGACAGCGTAAGCGCAACACCCACCAATTGGGTGATGGACAAGATTCTGGGTAAGATACTCTGAAAAAAGTGCCTTAAACAAGCATATAATATGCAGGCAACAGGCTCGACATATAATGCGGCAAAAGCAATGCTCCTGTGGGCACTGCTACTACTCATAAGCCCCTATTGCAACGCTCAAGACCTGGGGCACACACTGCTAAAATACCCCGAGCGCATATTAGACCTCACACAGCTTGGAATAGACAAGACCGAGGGGATAATAAACAAATACCTCGACGACAAAGACAGCCTCTACATAAGCCCCAACAAATACAAACTGACGCTAATGGCGCAGTATATAAACAACTACGAGTATTACCGCTTCTCGCAGCCCGACAAAGGACAGAGCATCACCCTGATGCCCGAGAGCAACGACAAATTAGGCTTTTACATCGGCTGGAAGTGGATATTCCTCGGGTGGGCATTCGACCTAAACAAAAATAAAGCAAAGAGCGATTGGAATTTCAGTTTCTACACAGCCCGAGTGGGCATCGACATATTCTATCGCAAGCGCAGCAGCGGATTCAGAATAAAAGAGCTGAAAGGATTTAAGAACGCAGCAGGCGAGGAGATAAAAAATTACAGTCGCAGATTCGATGGAATATCCGTCAGCCAGCGAGGCATAAACGTATATTACATATTCAACAACAAGCACTTTTCGTACCCCGCCGCATATAGTCAGACGACTAATCAGCTGCGCAGCAGCGGCACATTTATCTTGGGCCTTAACTACTCGGAACAGTCGTTTAACATCGACACAAAGAAATTAGACAGCCCGATTCAGTCGGCAATGTCGCCGGCGCTTAAATTTGACATTGTCAGATACAAGGATTATAGTATAAATTTGGGATACTCCTACAATTGGGTCTTTGCAAAAAACTGCCTTGCCAATATATCGTTGACTCCGGCCATCGGCTATAAAAACACCTCGTTCAAGCTCGACAGCAGCAAGGATTTTATAGACAACATAAATTTCGACCTAATAACGCGTGCGGCCGTTGTATATAATAACACGCGCTATTTTATAGGTGCGTCACTAATATCTCACACCTACTCGTATCGTCGCAGCAGCCTCTCCATTGTAAACGGATTCGGCACGCTGAACATTTATGCGGGAATAAATCTGTTCAAGAAATAAAAAGGCCATCCTCCAAGTAAGAAGAATGGCCTTTTAAGCGCTATTTTTTTCTCTTTAGAATCTCATACCCACAGAAACAACAAATTTACTCTTTTTATCATCGACGGCGGCCGACGGGTTAATATACTCGGCGTCGTAGAAGGGGTAAAAGTCGGCCTCTTGACGGGTGTAAACGTATGCCGCATCGAAATAGAAGGAGTTGCCACGATAGCCGAATCCTGCCGTATAGTTATTCGTTGCGAAGTTGTTCAGATACTCGGTGTTTGTATCGACATACGAGAGCATATATTTTGACGCGCTCTTTTTGTAAGGCGCCGTCGTGTGGTTGTATCCGCATCGGATGCTGAAATTCTTGTCGAGCATAAGCTCGGCTCCCACCCTGAATTTATGCACCTCGCGGAGATTATTCTCAAATTCCGCCTCCATTTCGGGCATACTGTAGCCACCCTCATACTCCATAGAGGCCGATGAATAGTCGGTATATTCATACTCGGCATTCAGCGCCAGAAAATCGCCAAATGTGTATGCCGCGCCGACGTTAAAAGTCCACGGCGTCTCAAGATGATAGTCGAGAAAATAGTCGCCGCCGTATGCGTAGTCGTAGCTGCGAGTATCCATCTGCCCCGTAGTATATTCTGTGAGCTGCCCGTTTATAACAGCCTCGGCGGGCTGTCCGTTTATTGCGGCCGACATACGGTCGGTGAGCGAGTACCACGTGGGCGAGTGCACCGACGCTCCTATGCGAAAGGATGAGTAGTAGAAGGGACGCACGATGATACCGAATTTCATATCAATACCCTCACCGCGCGTATCGTACCAATTGTTCAGCGTGTAGATGGGGTCGTACGCGTCGTCCTCGCCATACACTGAGTAGCGGCTGTAATCGACATAATGCGCACCGACGGTAAAGCCCAAATATACCTGATTATTAAGATTGAACGACACGTTAAGGTCAACCTCATCGACCCCGCCGCGCTCTTCGCTGCGGTAACTCAAAGAGGTTGGGCTGTACATCGGAACGCCCTCGTCTATGATTGTACCGTCGGCACTCTCCTCGCCTGCAAAGAGCAGTCCGCCATCGGCACCCAGCAGCGCCAGCCACGGATAAGAGAGGGAGGTGTAGTGCTGATAGCTCATATTGGTTATATCGAACGGATTATTGTTGTAGAGTTGCTGCATCTGAAACATCTGTGAATATCCGCCCGATGCGCCTGCCATTGCAAATTCCCGTTGCAGATTATTGCGACGCTTGTAGTTGAAGCCTACGTTTATAAATTCCAGCGAGCCGCTTGCAGCCCTGTACGAGAACATTGCACCCACATTATCGAACGAAAAGACGGTTTTATCATTCTTGAGTGTCGTGCCCAGATAATCGGCATCTATCTTGTGTGTGGTTACGCTTCCCGTTATTGAAAGGTCGCTTGAGCGATAAAGGGCTGCCCCGGCGGGGTTAACCCCGAGCACCGAAAGGTCGGCACCCAATATGCTCATCGAGCCGCCCATTCCCACGAATCGCGCCGTACCCGTAAGCCCGGTGTCTATCAGACGCACTGCCTCGTAGGTACTCTGTGCTGCTGCGCTTGTTACCACCGCCAGCAAGGCTGTAAATATATATTTTCTCATAATATCTATTTTTTACTTATCATCCTTATTTCAAAGAGTGTCTCGGGCCCCCATAAGGCCTAAAGTCTGTCAAGTATCAGCGACGACCGCCGCGTGAGCCTCCGCCACCGCCGCGTGAGCCTCCGCCACCGCCGCGCGAGCTGCTGCCGCTACCGAACGACGAACGGCTGCTGCCACTCGAAAAGGAGCTGCGGCTGCTCTTGCTGCGCTCGCCCGACGATGAGCGCTCGACCTTTGACGAGCGTGTGGTTGTGCGGGTGCTGCTGGGACGGTCGTAGGTCTTTTCGCGGTTGCCGTTGCCGCCTCCACGTACCGCCGTTCTTTTTGGACGTTGCTCACCGCCCACTCCACGATAGTTTGTTCTGTTTTGTCCGCGTGTAGCATCAACGGTTGTACCCTCGGTGCGGCGCGAGGCATCGCCTCGACGCACACTGCCCGTGCGCTCGACGCTTGTACCCGTGCGGCTGCTGCCACGGCTGCGGCTCGTCGATACTGCTCCGCGGTTGCCGCTCTGTGCAATGCCGCCCTGCGCAAACTCGCCTCGACGCGCACCGCCCGTGCGCTCAATGCTCGTTCCGCGTGCGATGCTTGTTCCGCCACGCATATTTGTGATGGGAGGCACACGCCCGTCGCGATAATGTCCGCCACCGGCAAAGTGTCCGCCGAAATGCGGGTGATAGTGTCCGTGGTATCCGCCGTGCCACCAATGGTGCGGAGTGTGCCAATGTCCCCAACAGTCATAATGACCCCACGAGTAATAAGGCCACCCCCAGCTCCACGACCACGAGGCGTGATACCACGGGGTATATACCGGATAGAGCTCCCAATAGATGCCATCGTCGTAAAGTACCCAATTGTCAATGTCGCTTGTATAGACAACGTCCCAATACCACGGACTGCTGACAATCACTCGGCGGGGGCTGTGGAAACGCACGATGCGCGACGAGTAGTAATAATCGGCAGTCTCCTCGTCGGCAGCGGCCTCTTGATACTCCTCTTCCTCGCTGTACTCATCGTCGTAATACTCGCTATCGGCAGCCGAGGGGCGACGGTTATACTCGTCCTCGTCGCGCTGGGGCAGTTGCGCCGCTTGAATGCGCTCCTGAGTGGTTACAAACTCATTATCCTTAGTCTCGACCTCTTTAGCTTTTTTCTTTTTGGGGACAAAATACATATCGTCCACCTGTGCCATCAATCCCAATGGGAGAAACAACATCAAAAATAACAAAAAACGCCTCATAGTCATATATTTTTTGTGTTTATACTCTTTCACACTGCGAATTTAGGCATAATAAATAAGAAAAAAAGGGAAAATCCCCTACTAATTTGTGGGGATTTTCCTATTTTGCAATAATCGCAACAGGCGACTATTATCGAGTGGAGCAGTTTTTTACTTTGCCTCGTTCTCGGGACGCAGCTGACGAACAACCTCGGCGGTGCGCCACATTTCGCTCTCGTGCAGAGCCTTGAGCTCCTCGTTGAGCTTCTCGCGATAATCGGGCTGCGAGTTTGAGTCGATTGAAATTTGTGCCTCACGACCGCTCTTAACCGACTCGTACAGCTGATACATCACGGGCTTTATAGCATCGTGGAAGGGGCCCATCCAATCGAGGGCGCCGCGCTGCGCTGTTGTCGAGCAGTTGGCATACATCCAATCCATTCCCTTTGCGGCGAACAGAGGCATAAGCGACTGTGTAAGCTCCTCGACTGTCTCGTTGAAAGCCTCCGAGGGGGTGTGTCCATTCTCGCGCAGAACCTCGTACTGTGCAAGCAGAAGACCCTGAATAGCACCCATAAGCGAACCACGCTCGCCCGTAAGGTCGGAAACGGCCTCGCGCTGGAAGGTTGTCTCGAACATATAACCCGAGCCTATTCCGATGCCGAATGCAATTACGCGCTCCATTGCCCTGCCTGTTGCATCCTGATAGATTGCGTACGACGAGTTTAGTCCGCGGCCTTCGAGGAACATTGTGCGCAGCGATGTTCCCGAGCCTTTGGGAGCCACCATAATTACGTCAACGTCGGCGGGGGGAACAATGCCTGTGCGGTCGTTCCAATTTATTCCGAATCCGTGCGAGAAATAGAGAGCCTTGCCCGCTGTCAGATAGGGAACAACCTTAGGCCATACGGCAATCTGCGCTGCGTCCGAGAGCAGCATACAGATGATTGTTCCCCTCTCGGCTGCCTCTTCGAGAGAGAAGAGTGTCTCGCCGGGTACCCAGCCGTCGCTCACAGCCTTATCGTAGGTCTTTCCCTCGCGCTGACCGACAATTACATTAAAGCCGTTGTCGCGCAGATTGCAAGCCTGTCCGGGGCCCTGTACGCCGTAGCCCAGCACAGCAATAGTCTCGTTTTTCAAAATCTCACGTGCTTTCTCAAGCGAAAATTCTTTGGGAGTGATTACATTCTCAATTACTCCACCAAAATTCATCTCTGCCATAATTTTTGCAATATTTTAATGTTAATTTATTGTTATAATAATTATTCGCGTGTGCGGTTGGCATCCTCGTCAAAGACGTATAGCTGCTCGGTTAGATGCTCAATGACGTCGCGCGTAACGGCAATGTGTCCCGATTTTACAAATTGCAGCACACACTCCTCGGCCGCAAACTCCTTATAGAGTTTTATGATTGTCTCGGTCTTACCCGTCTGCTCTACCACCGTATAGGTTGAGTTTATCTCAATAACGCGGGCGTTGTTGTGCCTTATTATGCGCGATATTTGTTTATTATCCAATAGTTTAGGGGTAGATATTTTATACAGGGCAACCTCTTGTACGAATATCTCATCCTCGGTATAATAGTTGGCGCGCAGAATGTCGATTTTTTTCTCTAAGCGCTTTACTACTTTTTGTATAATCTCCTCCTCGCTCCACAGTGAGAGTGTGTAACGGTGCACGCCCTCAATCGAGGACGACGATACGTTTAACGTCTCGATATTCATCTGACGGCGGGTAAACTCGGAAGTAACCTGATTCAGCACACCTGCAAGGTTCTCGGAATATATGATTACAGTATATAATTTCTTGTCCATACTCTTTTACTCTAAGACCATATCACATATTGAGGCTCCGGGGGGAATCATCGGCATTACGTTGTCCTCTTCCTCTACTGCGACGTGCAGTAGGAAAGCTCCGGGCGTCTCTATCATCTCGCGCACGGCGTCGGCAAGCTCTTCGCGCTTTACTACCAGACGCGAAGGGATTCCGTAGGCCGAGGCTATCATATTGTAGTCGGGGTTCATCATCGGTGTCCACGAGTAACGATTGTTGTAGAACATCTCCTGCCACTGACGTACGTTGCCCAGATAGTTGTTGTTCATAAGAATCATTTTCACGGGGACACGCTGCTCCATTATGGTTCCAAGCTCCTGCATATTCATCTGGAAGCCTCCGTCGCCCATAAAGACGCACACTGTTCTATCGGGAACGGCCATCGAGGCGCCTACCGCGGCCGGAAGGCCGTAGCCCATTGTTCCGAGGCCGCCCGAGGTGAGCACGCTGTGAGGCTTTGTATATTTGAAATATCGACAGGCCATCATCTGATTCTGTCCCACGTCGGTTACGAGTATCGCGCTGTTGTTTGTGGCATCGCTTACGCATCGTGCCACCTCGCCCATTTTTATGGGGCCCTCTTTGGGGTTGAGTGCCTTGTCGATGACACGTTCCTGCTCTATTGCATCGTAGTCGGCGAAGCTCTCAATCCACTCTTTATGGCTGCCCTCGGGCATAAGCTCGGTGATGAGCGGAAGCGTCTCCTTGCAATCGCCAATGACGGGAATATCTGCTTTTACGCATTTGTCAATCTCGGCACGGTCTATGTCAAGATGGATTATTTTGGCCTGCTTGGCGTATGTTGTAAGGTCGCCCGTTACGCGGTCGCTGAAGCGCATTCCGATGGCTATTATTACGTCTGCCTGATTGGTGTTTATGTTGCAGCTGAGGTTACCGTGCATTCCCAACATTCCCATTGTCAGAGGGTAGTCGCTGGGCAGAGCCGAGAGGCCCAGCAGTGTACGGGCAGCTGGGATATTTCCTTTTTCGAGGAAGGCTTTCAGCTCTTCGTGTGCTTCGCCAAGTTCGACGCCCTGCCCCACAAGAGCATAGGGACGCTGCGCACGGCCAATAAGCTCGGCGGCGGCCTTTACGGCCTCGGGCAGAGGCTTGGGATAGGGTACGTAGCTGCGTATCTTGCCCAGCTCGGCGGGCTCGTATGCCACCTGCGATACTTGTGCATTTTTTGTAAAATCGAGTACAACGGGGCCGGGACGGCCGCTGCGGGCAATATAGAATGCGCGGGCAACGGCCCAAGCAATATCCTCGGCACGACGTATCTGGTAGCTCCATTTGCTAATGGGTTGCGTTACGCCCACGAGGTCAATTTCTTGGAACGCATCGGTGCCGAGCACTCCCGAGGCTACCTGTCCGGCAATTACCACAATGGGGGTGCTGTCGAGAATAGCGTCGCTTATTCCCGTGAGTGTATTTGTTGCACCGGGGCCGCTTGTTACAATGCAGACGCCCACCCTGCCCGAGCTGCGCGCATAGCCCTCGGCGGCGTGTGTTGCGCCCTGCTCGTGTCGCACCAGCACCTGTCTGAAATTGTGTCGGTGGTCGTACATTGCGTCGAACACGGGCATTATTGAGCCTCCGGGATAGCCGAATATGGTGTCAACGCCCTCGTTCATTAGTGCACGCATAAGGGCTTCGGCTCCTGTTATAATCTCTTTCATCGGTTATCTGTTTTTGGTTGTTTAGTCTATTATTCTCACTCCACCCTTGTCGGCCGAGCTCACCATATTAGCGTATGCTCTGAGGCTTTTCGAGACTACGCGGTCGCGTGTCAGGGGGAACATTTCGCGTGCGGCAAGTTCTTCGTCGCTCAAGCGTACGTTTATCGTGCGGTTGGGAATGTCAATGTCGATAATGTCGCCGCTGCGCAGCTTGCCGATATTACCTCCTGCGGCTGCCTCGGGCGAGATGTGGCCGATGCTCAGTCCCGATGTTCCGCCGCTGAAGCGGCCGTCGGTGATAAGGGCGCACTCTTTGCCCAGATGGCGCGATTTTATATAGGAGGTGGGATAGAGCATTTCCTGCATTCCCGGGCCGCCTTTCGGGCCCTCATATACTATTACGACAACGTCGCCTGCCTGAACCTCGCCACCGAGAATGCCCTCGACGGCGGCGTCCTGCGAGTCGAATACTTTTGCCGTGCCTGTGAATTTCCAGATGCTCTCATCGACGCCTGCTGTCTTTACAACGCATCCGTCCTGAGCTATATTTCCAAATAGTATGGCAAGGCCGCCGTCCTTTGTATAGGCGTGCTCAAGGTCGCGTATGCAGCCGTCGGCGCGGTCGCTGTCGAGCGTCTCGTACATATTGCTCTGCGCGCCCATCTTGTTGCAGAAAACATTTGCGGGGGCGGTGCCGTAGATGCGTCGGGCCTCGGGGCTCACCGTCTCGGCTGTAACCGAGTAGCGCTCAATATCTTCGGCAAGGGTGGCACCGTTTACTCGCTTGAGTGCGGTGTTCAGAAGGCCGCCCTTTGCAAGCTCGCCCATAATGCCGATGATGCCACCCGCGCGGCCGCAATCCTGCACGCTGTATTTTGCGGTGTTGGGGGCCAATTTACACAGACAGGGGACGGCACGGCTCAGACGGTCAATGTCGCTCATACAAAAATCGACCCCGGCCTCTTGCGCCACTGCCAAAAGGTGCAGTATGGTGTTTGTCGAGCCGCCCATTGCAATGTCCAGCGTCATTGCGTTGAGGAAGGCCTCGCGCACGGCGATGCTGCGCGGAAGCACGCTCTCGTCGCCCTCTTCGTAGTATTTCATTGCGTTCACTACTATCTGACGAGCGGCGTCCTTGAGCAGTTGCACGCGGTTGGTGTGTGTAGCCAAAATTGTGCCGTTGCCGGGCAGCGACAGACCGATGGCCTCAGTGAGTGAGTTCATTGAGTTGGCCGTGAACATTCCCGAGCAGCATCCGCAGCCGGGGCACGAGCGTTTCTCAATCTCGGCAAGCTCCTCGTCGCTGACGCTTGTATCGGCAGCCTTTACCATTGCCGAGATAAGGTCGAGGTTCTGTCCCTGCCACGTACCCTTTTCCATCGGGCCGCCCGAGACAAAGACGGTGGGAATATTCAAACGCATCGAGGCCATTAACATTCCCGGGGTTATCTTATCGCAGTTCGAGATGCACACGAGCGCATCTACCTTGTGGGCGTTGCACATATACTCGACGCTGTCGGCTATAATATCGCGCGAGGGCAGCGAGTAGAGCATTCCATCGTGTCCCATTGCAATGCCATCGTCTATGGCTATTGTGTTAAACTCGGCTGCGTAGCATCCGAGCTTCTCAATCTCTTGCTTAACAATCTGTCCCGCCTCGTGCAGATGAGTGTGTCCGGGCACAAGCTGTGTAAAAGAGTTTGCTATTCCTATAATAGGCTTGCCGAACATCTCGCGTTTCATTCCGTTGGCAATCCAAAGGGCGCGGGCTCCTGCCATACGTCGTCCCTCGGTACACTGTGCGCTTCTTAATTTTATTTTCATAATTCTCTTATATTGTGCCCCGCTGCCCTTACGATGTGCGCCTTGCAGAAAAAAGCGACACATTTTTGTTTAATAAGCAGCCGAGGCCTCTTTTGTTTATAAAAAAAGCCCTTCTCATATACAGAGAAAGGCATCTTATTTTAGATACATAGCCAATCTCATCCCACTGTTTCCGATAGGACGACAATAGCGTTAATAATGACTGAATTATTATATTGGCTGTGCATAATATTCCTTTTTCTTAACAGCTGCGAATGTAATGCAATTTTTCTGCACCACAAAACAAAAAGCAAAAAAAATAGCAGAAAGAATATCAAAAAAACATTTTTTGCTTAAAAGTGTAAATAAAATTGTTCCCCAAAAAGGCTTTTTCGGCTACAAAAGGTCTTTTATTGGTTAAAAAAATATAATCCCGACTTTGCATAGAAAGAGGGGATTATAAATTTTTATTCGTTTATCACATTCATTTACATAAATAGTGAATATTTTTACAAAAAGACATCGACTATCGGCAATTGCGCTGTTTTTTTCGACAATTTGCGGCCGGGGCGGCCGATTATCGCAAAAAAAATGCCTCTTAAACAAAGAATTTAAGATTGTCGAACGAGGGCGAGAGCTCGCCCTTCTCGATGCGATGCACAATGCTCACCACCGCATCGTTCATAGGCGTTGGCACAGAGACCTTGCGGCCAAAGGCGCTCACAACGCCGTTAATAGCATCAACCTCGGTCATTTTGCCCTTTTCGAGGTCTTGCAGCATACTCGCCTTCAGAAGCGCGTGCTTGCGTATCGCAATTGGTATTATAAAGAACGAAAAGGCCTTTTTAATGCGACTTTTATAGTCGAGTAGCTTGACAATATCCTTGCCCTGCACAGGCTCAATCTTGATATTTGCGGCTGCGCACACATCAATGCACTCCTTTATGAGCGCCTGCACCACCCGACGCGAGGCCTTGTTACCCGCCGCCTCGCCGAACGTACAGCCCAGCACAGCGCTCATCCCCGAAAAGGCCGAGTTTATAAGCAGCTTGCTCCAGCGCGAGCCGATGAAATTGCTGTCAATCTCGACCCGTCCCATCTTTTCGAGCAGCCTCTTTACCTCGCCAATATGAGCATTGGGCTGCCTATGCAACGAGCCCAGCGAGAAGCTCAACGCCTCGGGGGCGCTTGTAAGCTCGCACACTCCGGGGGCGGTCATTGTGGCACCCCACGCTACGGTGCAGCCCAGCACACGCTCGTCGCCCACAATCTCGCCTATTTGCAGCTCGGGGATTCCATTCTGAAGGGTTACTATCACACCGTCGGCAGCAAGATAGTTTTTCAGATAGGTAACAACCTCGGCATTCTGCTGTTGCTTGGTCATAAGGAAAATAATATCGTACAGGCCCGACATTTCATCGGGGGTGTATGCGGTTACCTTTTGCGTAAAATTAACCGTGCCCGTTACGGTTGCACCCACCGTGCGCAGCGCCTCGACGTGCGCCTTATTGCGGTTGATAAGCTCTATTTCTGCTCCGTTTTTTGTAATGTAGGCGCCCAAAATTGTCCCCAAAGAACCTGCGCCATATATTGCTGCTCTCATAATCATATATTTTTATCGGGGGCAAAGGTAGCAACAATTGTTCATTTTAACAACCTTTACACCGCATTTTGTACCATAGAGCGAATAACAATCTCGAGGGCCGCTGCAATAAATATTTGCAGCGGCCCTCGCCCAATATTATTAAGAAGCTGTTTAAATTTCTAAAGAGTTTTTTGCGTGTCAAAAGTTTAGCAAGGAGTTAAGCGTCTCATTATCACTCTCTACCTCAATAAAGCCGCAGCCATCATCGCCACACATTAGTATGAGGATTTTCAGGTACCCCTTACATTTTTGCAGATAGACGCTTAAAGCACCCTCGTCGTCGCCCAATCGCAAAAGACCCTCGTAGGCCGATGGGACGGCGTCGGCCGCCTCGCGTGCAAACGCCTTTTTAGTTTCGGCACGGCATTCGTCCAATTGCAGGAGGCGTACGCGTCGCACTCCCTTGCGGCGCATCTTCTCGACAAACGAATCGAATTTATCAAGCTCTTTGTCGCCGCTCTTTTCGGTTATTTTTATTTTGCCTATTTTCTGCAACTCCTCGATTGAGGCTGCATACACCGCCCCATCGACTTTTTTGTATTTGCGCACCAAGCGGTCGAGGCTGTCGGCCTCGACCGAGGCAGCAACCAGCAGCAGCGCAAAAAGAAGAATCACTCTGTTCATAATATCATTATTTATAATGTATCCGAGGGCTCAAAAAACTCATCGTCCTCTTCCTCGTCCCCGTCTGTAATATCGACCCTTATTCTGCTATGCACCGAATACTGCGAGGCAATGGGGTTAACGAGCAATCCAGCGATAGTGTCGTTGCCACCGATATACAGACGCGGATTTCCGTTAACGGGGAACATAATCTCGAACGGGAATTTACCCTTTTGCGCAGCATTGCCATACTGTACACTGTCCGAGGGCATCATATAACGCAGCTGCACGCCGTCGGTGGTGGAATTAAGTTCCATAGAGGCTCCGATGGTTGCATCGAGGCCCACAAGAAGCTCATTCTCGAGGCTGTCCCACACGAAGCGAATATTACCCACGCTGTCGCCCAAGAGAGAAATATCAAGCGAGCTTGCGTCAAACTCGCGGTTCCTTGTATCGCCCGAGCCTGTGCGCCACAGGTCGCGGCCGATGAATCGCAGAGACACTCTATCGTCGTCGGCGCCGTTGGTTGCCATTTTAGCGTCGATGGCAAAGGGCAGATTTTCATCGTCCCACGCAACGTAGCGAGCCGATTGTGCCTGCTCGATATTTTTACGGATAATATCCTCCCAATAATCCTCGTCAAAATAGCGTCCGTCGATAATGTGTTGCTCTATATTCTCCCATCCGCCATTTTCTTCGACAATAGTATATATTTTATGACAAGCGAGCACAAGGGTGAGAAGCCATCCGATTATTATCGTCAATTTTATATAGATATTAAGCGGACGACACACGCCACTCTTTTTCAGTATCCAATGAACAAGCGCAAACAGCGGCAAGGCCAAGAGAATAATTACATAAATGTTACTGAAGATAGCACCGCCCAAAATGGCACAAAAAGCAAAAAGCGCCACCAAAAACACAAACAATACAATAGCCAGCGCAAACAGCACGGGAAGCCCCACAAGAAGCAGCACCGCGAAGAACAGAATCTTTACCGCCGTGGCCAGACAACCGTTTGTCTTTGGGGACGCAAGCTCGGCCATTGCAATATTGTAGTTATTCCTCCACGCACTCTCGAAGGCCGCCGCACTATACTCCTCGGCAACGGGCTTACGCATACGGGTAATATCCATTATGCTGCGCGCCTTAGGGATTATAGCCCAAGCGAGGCAATAGAAGAGCAGCAGCAGAAAGGCCAAGCTCCCGCCCAATGAGAAGCTCGCAACAAAGAACAATAAATATATAACACGTGTCAGCGCAACGCTCCAGCCGCAATATTTTGCCACTCCCGCGAGCACTCCGCCGATAAATTGGTCGTACGGGTCGCGGAACAGTTTCTTGCCCAACAGCATCGCAGCGCGCCACGGCGCCTCGTCGGCCCCAGAGGCCTCGGACGAGGATTTTTCGGCATCCTCTTTCGGCTGCTCGTGCTGCGATTTTGTCTGCGGCTCGCTCTCCGGACGAGCCTCGCAGTGGGCTGCGCCAAAGGGCAGCCCGGCCTCATCGAGCACACTCCTCACAAGCTCAATTGTTACAATGCCATCGACGCCCACAAGCGCTTTTAGCTTAGAGGCAACAGCCTGCTCGACCTCGGCAACCTTCAACTCCTCGCCCCTGCCTTTGAAATGCTCGGTAACCTTCTCGATGAACCGTTCGAGCAGTTCAAGAGCATCCTCGTCGAAACGAAAAGTTACTCCGCCTAAATTTACGTTAAATGACCTTTTCATAATATCTATAAAGTTATCTGTTTACACACCTTTTTTATCTTGCACTCTCAATCCAACCGTTGTAACCTTTGTCAAGCTCGACAACGTCGAAGCCCATCATCGAGAGTATCTCGGCGGCTTTTTTACTGCGTCGGCCGCTGCGACAATATACGGCCACCGTTCGCTTTTTATCGAGCAGACTATCGGCCGCCTCACCAAAATGTCCGCTGTTAACGTCAATATTTATGCTGCCGTCGATGCTGCCCGCAGCATACTCCCCGGCCGTGCGGACGTCAACAAGCTGCACACCCTCGCTCCCAATCGCGGCGGCAAACTCCTCGACGGAGACAGAGCTCACCCTCCCCTTGCCATGGACTTTTTTCTCGACTGAGAGACTGCAAGAGATAAGTATCAATAATACGAGAAGAAAATATATCTTTTTCATAATCAAAAATTTAAGTAGCATTTCACAAAATAGAAATTATATTAAAACATCCGTACCCCACTGCCGACATTATAAGAGAGACCTGCATAAATGCCAGAATCCAATCAATGAGTAACAGCAGTTTCACCGAGCCTCCTATTGCGCCCCACTGCTTCGAGAGCACAAGCACAATTGCAATCACGGGGATGGCCACCAACGAAATAACTCCTATCCAGCAGAAAATAAGCATAAAGGGCAGCATTCCATATCCCATTGTCAATGGTATATTGAAGACACCGAAAACAAACGCACTCAGAAAGAGTATGCACCCCAATATCACAAGCAGATTGGTTATTCCCTTGTTGTCAACCTCCTTTAGATTGCGTATTATTTTATCTATGGCCGGCTCTTCGTATGTAATTTTTTCGGCAATATTTTCGGGGGTGGGCTCGACACCCTGCATACGCAGTTTATCGGTTGTTGTAACGGCCAGCGGCACTACCGCCCACATTATCAGATAGATAAGGAACGCCCAAAAGGTTGTAACGAAAAATAGTATGACAGCAATTACACGCAACAGCGTAACATTTGCGCCCAGATAGGCGGCAAGGCCCGAGATTACACCCGCGAGCAGTTTGTTGTCGCCGTCGCGGAAAAGTTTCTTGCCCATCGACATTCGCCTTATATACTCCTCGGCCGAGGATGCCGCACCCTCTCTTTTTTCTTCCCTTTTGTCCGAGGGCTCGTCGCCACGCTCCCCTGTATCGGACGAGGGCTCATCGTCGAGGATTGTTTCGGGCTTTCCCATTCGCGCAATCATCTCGTTCACAAGGCTTATTGTTATTATGCGGGTACCGTCGGCGCTTACTCGCGCCTCGAAAAGCTCGCCCATACGAGCCTCAATATCTGCGGCAATCTCCTCGCCGCACTCATTGTTCATAAAGCAGGTTTTTATACTCACAAGATAGTCGTTCAGCTGCTCGTAGGCATCCTCGTCTATCTGAAAAATCCTGCCTCCTAAATTTACATTAAATGACTTTTTCATATATGCTGTTTTTCTATTTTTCAAAAAATAAATTCTCTGTGGCACTCAGAGATTTTTTATGCCATCGACTGTTCCCGCAAGCTGCCTCCAGCTCTCGTCGAGGGTGGCAAGCACAGCCTTGCCCGCGTCGGTCAGTTTGTAATATTTTCGGGGCGGCCCCGAGGGGCTCTCCTGCCATTCGTAGTCGAGCAGTGCCTCTTTCTTCAGCCTCGAAAGCAGCGGATACAGAGTACCCTCGACCACTATCAGATTGGCCCGTTCGAGCTCGTCGATAATATCCGAGCTGTAATACGATTTTTTATCGAGAAGCAGCATTACGCAATATTCGAGCATTCCTTTACGCATCTGCGACTTTACATTCTCTACATACATAATTCTTTGTTTTTCGGATTACTGTACAGAGGCCCGCTTTATACGGCCTTCTCTGTTACGCAGCAAAAATATGTATTACTTTAGTACCTTGCAATACATAGTAAGCATTTTAACACTATTTTAACAGTGGCCGGATTTTTCGCACGGACAAAAAAAGAGACACATAATAAATACAGAGTTTATTATGTGTCTCTTTTTTTATTGGGAAAGAATCCGACGAGAGGGGGGGATTATCTCTCTTTCTCGTTAACTTTATGACGTTTACGGCGCATTATCAGCTTTTTCTCAAGCAGATAGGCGCGTATCTTATCGGTCTTTTCGCTGTCGATATTTCGTCCGTGGGCAACATCATATACAAGGTCGGGCATACAAAGGAATTTGAGCGCCGTTTTCAGATAGAACATTTTATGCGACGAAGCAAGGAATCGGAACATATTTTTTATTGAAGATTAGTTATTTTATTGTTATTTTTCTAATTAACGCAAATATAACACTTTTTGTTTAAAGCAATATAATAATATTGCCAAAATTATAAAGGCGTTTAAATTTCTTATATTAGGCAAGGGAATAAGGGAGGTTTTATAAATTTAAACAGCCTCTGAAGAGTTGAACATAGAGAAGTTTTTTTTGTTATTGCATTTATGAAGATTACGTAAAATATAAACAAAAAAATCGGATTTTATGTCAACAAATTTAGGAAAAACCGTGAAATTGAGTGTAATGACACTCGCAATTATGAATGTTACAGCCGTTGTCTCGCTGCGCGGACTACCGGCCGAGGCCGAGTATGGGCTGAGCTCGGCGTTCTATTATCTGTTTGCTGCCATCGTGTTTCTTATCCCAACTTCTTTTGTCGCTGCCGAGCTGGCCGCAATGTTCCAAGATAAGCAGGGAGGAGTGTTCCGCTGGGTGGGCGAGGCTTTTGGTAAGCGCACGGGCTTTGTGGCAATATGGTTGCAGTGGGTCGAGAGCACAATATGGTACCCCACTGTGCTTACTTTCGGTGCAGTGTCGCTGGCATTCATAGGAACGGACAGTGCAAAGGATATGGCGCTGGCCTCGAATAAGATATACACGCTGGCGGTTGTTCTTATCATATATTGGACGGCCACTTTTATCTCGCTCAAGGGCCTCGGATGGGTCAGTCGGGTGTCGAAAATAGGCGGTCTTGTGGGCACCATCATCCCCTCGGCACTGCTTATGGTGCTTGCCGTGGGCTATCTTCTGAGCGGCGGAGAGTCGCAGATGGATTTTAGCGGCAGCTTCTTCCCCGACATTGCCCGATTCGATAATCTTGTGTTGGCCTCGGGAATTTTCCTTTTCTATGCGGGAATGGAGATGTCGGGCGTGCACGTATCCGAGATGGAGAATCCCTCGCGCAACTATCCGCGTGCGGTGTTTATCGGCGCGGCCATCGCGGTGCTGATTTTTGTGCTCGGAACATTCTCGCTGGGAATTATTATCCCTCAGAAGGATATTAACCTTACGCAGAGCCTTTTGGTGGGCTTCGACAGATATTTCGACTATATTCACGCCTCGTGGCTCTCGCCCATAATTGCCATTGCACTTGCTTTCGGTGTGCTCGCGGGTGTGCTGACGTGGGTGGCCGGCCCCTCAAAGGGACTTTTTGCGGTGGGAAAGGCCGGCTATCTGCCTCCGTTTATGCAGAAGAGCAACAAGATTGGCGTGCAGAAGAATATATTGCTCATTCAGGGAGGGTTGGTTACGTTCCTCAGCCTGCTTTTTGTCGTGATGCCCTCGGTGCAGAGTTTCTATCAGATTCTCTCGCAGCTGACAATCCTTTTGTACCTTATTATGTATCTGCTGATGTTTGCGGCTGCAATTTACTTGAGATACAGTATGAAGGACGAGAAACGCCCCTTCCGCATCGGTAGAAGCGGCAACGCGCTAATGTGGATTGTGGCAGGAATGGGATTTTTGGGCAGTCTGCTGGCCTTTGTTCTGAGCTTTATTCCCCCTGCGCAGATTGCCGTGGGCAGCACCACAGTGTGGTATTTGGTGCTTGTGATTGGCTGCATTGTTGTTGTCGGGGCACCGTTTGTAATATATGCGATGCGCAAGCCTCATTGGGTTGACCCCGATGCGCAATTCGAGCCCTTCCATTGGGAAGAGAAAAAGTAATGGACACTCTGTCGGCCCCGCAATTTTGCTCGTATAGAGACTGACAACAAATAAATGTGCCACCGTGTGCGGTGGCACATTTATTTATGCTCTTTTAAAAGATACTTTATTTCTTCTCTTTAAAATGCTTATTACTTTACAAATATCTTCAGGCCATTAGAGGTTACATAGATTCCGCGAGCGGGGTTCTTAACCTCGCGTCCGCCGAGGTCGTAGAATTTAACAGCCTCGCCGTCGGTTGCAATATTCTCGATGCCTGTTGGAACCTCACTAATCTGAAGTACGTCGCCGCTGCCGCTACCTACGTAGTAGGCGCTGTTGGCTGCAATTGTGCCCGCGGCCGCTGCGCGTTTCTTCATTGTCTTTCCGCTAAGCGTATAGACCTCGCTACCCGACACTGACGCCGACTTTAGCGTGCCCTTGAGGCTGTTATTGTAACCCTCGGGCTGTGCAACCTCGGCCACTGCCTCAACAGCGAGTGTGCAATCGCCAGCCTCGCCCACCAAAATGACGGGAGTATTGGGCATAACAGTCTCGCCTGCATACTCGGTAACGGCAAGAGCCTCGACACCGTCAATTGTTACGGCCTCGCCCGTAGTATAGGCCTTAACGCCTTCGGGGAGTGTGTAAGCGAAAGGATAGTTAACGGCTGCGAAGCCTGCCTCGTTTATTGAGACTGTGTAGCTGTCGAGTGGCTCGATGTACCACAGTGAGGCCTCGGCAGTGGGTGTCCACGGCACAAGGCGGGTGTTGTCGCCCGCAAGATGCAGACCACTGTTGCCGCCTGTCTTATTGGTGCAGATTACCGAGCTGCGGCCATCGACTGTGCTCTCGATTCTCCAAACGCCGGCAGCGCTCTCGTCGCTTGTTACGATGGGCTGTGTCTCGTTATTTCCTAAGGGGCCGAGGAAATACTCGAAGTTTCCGTTGTACAGATAATACTCGCCCTCGTTCTTTGCGGGAACAAATGAGAACAGCTGATTGGCATTGCCGATATTAGATTTTGCTGTTGACACGCGCGACGCCTCGGGGTTCAGATAGAGCGTTGCGTTGCTGCGTGCCACATTGCGCAGACGGTACCAAGCGCCCGCCTCAACCTCGATGCGGGGCAGATTCTGAATCTGAGCATTGATGGCCTCGTAGCCCTGACGCGAGGGAGCAGCCTTGTAAGCCTCGATAATCTCGGCTATAAGCTCCACAGCCTCGGGAAGAACCGAACCAACATATTTCTGCTCGCCCACTGCAATAGAAGCGGTCTTCTCCTCGATAGCCTCGGCCACAACAGCGTTGGCATCAACCTCGCCGCAATAGGTATAGGCACTGTCGGTGATATACTCAATTGTGTAATTCTTGTAAACGATTGTGTAACCGCCGCCGCTTGTGCCGTGAGTATCCTCCTCGTACAAGAATCCGATTGTGCTATCCTGCTGCCAGCACATTGTCGAGTAGGCCGAAGAGAGATAGCTCGATTGATGCTTGCCGTCCCAATTTGCCGCGATGCTGTCGGCCGAGACAAAGTCCTTAAGATTTTCGAGCTCCTTATAATATATACCTACGTTTGTACGGCCGCTTCCGAAGGGCAACGACTGCAAAAGGAGGAACATCTTCTTATTATCGGCGTTGCGTGTTACGGGGAGCAGCAGCACCTCGCCGTTGCAAGAGTTTGAAAGAGCGGTAACACCCTTGTTCGATGCGCCCGAGAATACCATTGTACCCCAAGAGCCCTCGGCCTTCTCGCTGTTTGTAAACGAGTAGATATTGTAGTAGCGACCGCCATTGCAACGCGAGCTGATGAGGATTGAGCCATCGGGGAGCTCCTCGACCTTAGGCTCGTCGCCGCCCGAGGGAACGGGAGCTGTCTCGACGCCGCCAAGAACATCCCAGCTCTCGCCGAAATTATCGCTGTATAGTACAAAGTTTGTGTAAGCGGCATTCTTGTTCTTCAGAAGCACCGCGCAGTAGAGACGATAGTATTTATCGACCTTAATATTACGGCTCTGAACAATCTTACCCGAACCAATGAACATTGCCATCACAGGGCCGTGATTTTGGCTCTTGTCCCACATTGCATAAATATCATCGGCAATATCAACAGGAGCGCTCCAATTTTGGCCATTGTCGTCGCTGTAGAAACGTGCGATATTCTGGTGGTTGTTACGTGTTCCGCCGGGGAACGAGACGTTACCCGCGCAGCTGAGCACCATCACACGGGGGCTCTCGCGGTCGGCAACGATACAGGGGTCGCCGAATCCCACGTTCATAAAGTCGGGCGATTGCTTGCCCTTACCCTCGACGATGGGGAAAATCTCGCCCCAAGTAACGCCATTATCCTTGCTTATGCGAGCGTGAAGGTCGATGCGGCCATAGCTTGCCATTCCAATGTCGGCACGACTATGACGATAGTCGGCAACAGCGATAATGTCGCCATTGTAGGCAGTGGCGATTGCGGGGATACGATAAGGGATTGCCGCTGACGTAGGCGTGGGGAACACCTCGAAGCAGGGCTCGGGCTCCTTTGTATCGGGACGCAGCGTTACGCAGAACTTAGAGAATGTGATTCCCTTGTTGGCACCACTCTGCACGAATGTTACGATGCGCGCAGGCTCGGCTACCTCGACGGCGAGGTGCTGCTTCTGGGCCGACGACTTATAATTCTCGCCCTCTACGGCGAGTGTGAGCGAGTAAGAGCCATCGCCGCCTGTGTTGGCATAGTCGAAGCTATATGCTGCAACCACGTAACCCTCGGGAGCCGTCAGAGTGTAAGTAGAGCTCTGCGACTGTCCCGAATAACCGGCAATATAATCGCCATCGACGGTCATATTATTAGCGCTTGTCGAGAGTGAGAAGCCCTCGCACTTGCTGCTCTCCCATTTCGAGTGCCACGTTTTATTTGCGTTGCTGGCAGTAAACTCGCCCTCGGCTGCAAGAATCTCGATTGACATTACAGCCGCCTCGAATTGCACGGTCGAACCAGCGTCCATACCCTCGGCCCAGAAAGCCAATTTTCCAATGCCTCCGAAATTGTTGATGGCATAGTTTGTACCGTGAATCTTCACAAAATAACCATCGACATTATCTATTTTATTGGATGTTGCAATGTCCCAAGTGCCAATGTAACCCTCGGGCAAAGCATCTGCGGGCTGCATAATGGGGAACGTCGAGCCGCCTGTGCCGCCGTAGCCTGCAATGGCGCTCATTTTTGTGTGCGACGCAAGCACCTTATCGGCACCCGCCTGCTTGTTGTAGATAGCATAACCCTCGGTACCTTTATCGACGAAGCACCAAAGGTCTTTATCCTCGTAAGATGTTGTTGCACGACCAACGGCAATGTGGTCGGCACCCGCATTATCCGAGATGATTGAACCGCCTGCGCCTATGCGCATAAGATACCAAGTAGTGTTCGGAGCAAATTGTCCGTCGGCTACCGTAGTTGTCTGAAAGGGAGCTTGTGCCCACGAGAATGCGGCGACAAGAAGTCCCAAGAGAGTGAATAGTAGAGATTTTTTCATAAAAAATAATTAAAGAATTGTTTTTCAGTTTTTTGTTATGTTCGGAACGCATAATCCCAAACTTTACAAAAATATTGTAAAATTCGGGATTATCAATTAAATATTTTGTTAATTTTATAAAATAATTTAAATAGAGCGACGCAAAGCGGAGTATATTAAATAAGGCCCGAGCCTTTAAGGCCGGCGCAAAGAGTGCATAATTCTATCATTCAAGCTCGATTACCGTAATTCCCGCACCGCCGAATTGTACGTGCTCGTCGTGAAAGGTGCGCACTGCGGGCTGTGTGCTAAGATATTGACGCACAAGGGTACGCAAAATTCCGTTACCTGTTCCGTGCAGAATACGCAGCCTGCGCACACCGCACACCGTTGCATCGTCCAGAAAGAAACTCACCGCTTGCAAGGCCTCGTCGCCGCGCATTCCGCGAATATCAATCTCGGACTTAAAATTGAGGCGTTTATTATGCAGATTTTCCTGTGTCTCGCTTGTGAGGAACGAGACTTTACGCACCTCTTCTTTGGGCGCCTCGGCCGGTTGCAGACGCGCAAGAGCAACGGTCGATTTTATGCTTCCGAAGCGCACCACGGCGCAATTTTTGTTTACCGACATTATCTCGCCCACGCTCTGTTGGCCCACTATGCGCACATACATTCCCATCTCGAATTGCGGCTGTCGTGGGCTGCGAGGCTGCTCAGAGGGCTGCGAGACAGCCTCGGCACCCGCCTTTGTCGCGCCCTTTTTACCCGCGCCCTTGCGCCGCTGCTGACGCGCCATTATGCGAGCCATCTCACGGTCGGTGCGCATCTGCTGCTCTTGCGCGGCGAGCGTCTCAATCTGTTTGCTAAAGTCGGCAAGCTCTTGGCGCGCCTTGCGGGTACGTTCTTTCTCGGCCTTAGCCTCGACAATTGCACGTATAGTGTTCTCAATCTTTGCGTTAGCCTCGCGCAAGAGACGCTCGGCCTCGGCCTTCGCATCGTGCAGAATCTCGCGGCGGCTCTTTTTAATTTCGTCGGTCGAGCCTTGAACCTTCTCTAAAAGTTCGTCGAGCTCTTTCTCTTTTTGATGCACACTGCGGCGCTTCGTCTCCCAATAGCGCTTGTCGCGCACAATATCCTGCAAATATTTATCGCTCTGAATATAGTCGCTTCCCACAATCTCGGAGGCGTCTTTTATAATCTCCTCGGGCAGGCCTATTTTGCGCGCAATCTCGACGGCAAAAGAGCTTCCCGGATTGCCTATCTGAAGCATAAACAGCGGGCGCATCTCGGCGCGGTCGTACAGCATTGCGCCGTTTACGACGCCGGGGGTGGAGTCGGCAAAATGTTTCAAATTCTGATAGTGGGTGGTGATTATTCCGTACGCGCCGCGACTGTTGAAGCGTTTGAGGATGGCCTCGGCGATGGCTGCGCCGATGAGCGGCTCGGTGCCGCTTCCAAACTCGTCTATGAGGATGAGCGAGCGAGCGTCGCAGCTGCGCAGCGTCTGCTTCATATTCAGCAGATGGCTCGAATAGGTACTAAGGTCGTCCTCGATGCTCTGCTCGTCGCCAATATCAATGAAAAGGCTCTTGAAAAGGCCGGCCCTGCTGCGCTCGTGCACGGGGACGAGCAATCCGCACTGCAACATATACTGCAACAGTCCCGCGGTCTTCAGGCAGACAGATTTTCCGCCTGCGTTGGGACCCGAGATTAGCAGGATGCGACGCTCGGCATCGAGCGAAATATCGAGGGGCGACATTCGGCGGCCGTGCTTGCGCAACGATAATTCGAGCAGAGGATGCACCGCGGCACCCCAATCAATCATCGGGCAGTCGGCAAGCACCGGCTTTATCGCCCCGAAGCGCTCGGCAAGCAGAGCCTTTGCGCGGATAAAATCCATCACCCCCAAAAAGGCGTAAGCCTGCAAAAGTTGAGGCACGTGCGGGCGCAATTCGTCCGAGAATTTTGTGAGGATGAGAATCACCTCGCGACGCTCCTCGGCTTCGAGCTCGCGTATGCGGTTGTTGGCCATCACAACCTCGGCGGGCTCTATAAACACTGTCTTTCCGCTGGCCGACTCGTCGTGCACGATGCCGCCCATTTTGCGTTTGAGGGCGGGTGCGACGGGAATCACCAGACGTCCGTCGCGCAGTGTGGGCGAGGCATCCTTCTCGACAAGGCCCTCGGCCTGTGCGCGTCACAGAATATTGTTCAGCGTGCGCGATATTCCGTTCGAGGTTCGCGTAAGCTCGCTGCGAATGGAGGCCAGCGCAGGCGAGGCACTATCCTTTACGTGGCCGAATTTATCGACAATGGCGTCAATGGAGCGGATAATCTGCGGAAAAGCCTCGACGCCCGAGGCCTGCGAGCGCAGACGCGGATAGAGGCTCACGGCCCCCTCGGCGCCACCCTCATCACTCTCCCGGCGCAGAAGCGCAAGCAGACGCCCGATGGTATCGAGCGAGCGTCGCAGAGAGAAAAGTTCCTCCTCGCCCATATACATTCCCGGGATGCGGATACGTTGCAGCGGCTCGCGCACGTCGAAATAAAAATCATTCGGAAAATTCTGTTCCAGACGCAGCAGACGCACAAACTCATCAGTCTCGCACAGACGAGCCTCGACCGCACCGTAGTCGCTCAGAAAGCACATTTCATCGACGCACTCGCGCCCCAGAGCACACAGACAAAGCTCCTTGAGCATCGCACGCACAGCATCAAATTCTATCTTTTTCTCAAAATTCTGCGGATATATCATAGCATTTAGAAGCTGTTTAAATTTCTAAAAGTAGTTTTTTGTATATTGGAAGCTGTTATTTCGTAGTTTTTTATGTTCAAAAATGACTATTTTCTTCTTTTTCTCGGTTACGTAGCCCGCTACGCGCCCTACAAAAAATAATAAAACATTCTATTTTTGACCTATAAAAAACTTAACGATATAAATTTAAACAGCTTCTTAATTTCTGCGCGAAGATACTAAAAAGCATCTACATAAATAAATACAAATTAAAATAAGCTGTAAAATTTACCCCAATGTTCCCCGACAAATACTTTTCTTCAAAAAATTTGAAGGTAAATTCGCACAAATTACATTACTTCTTGCTATCTTCGCAAGAATTTAAGAGCTTGGTATGATTTTCAGATACAATAACCATAATATATTCATCGACAAGCAGGGCGAGGGCGAGCCTGTGCTGTTGTTGCACGGCTGGGGCTGCACGCACGAGATATTCAAGGCGCTGCAACAGTTGTTGGCACAGAAATACACGGTCTATAATTTCGATTTTCCGGGCTTTGGAGCCTCGGACGAGCCCTCCGAGGTGTGGGGTACCGAGGAATACACCGCAATGGTCGAGGCCTTTGTAAAGGAGCATAATATTGAGCGTCCGGCGCTTGTCGGGCACTCGTTCGGCGGCAGAATAAGCATTATATTCGCATCGCGCAACGAGGCCGCGCGCGTGGTGCTTGTCGATGCTGCCGGCATAAAGCCCAAGCGTCCGCTAAAGTATTATTATAAGGTATATACGTTCAAGCTGCTAAAGTGGCTGTGCAACACTTTTCTGCCCAAGCAGAAGGCACAGCAGATTATCGACAAGCGTCGCAAGGGAGCAGGGTCGAGCGACTACAATAACGCCTCGCCCAAAATGCGCGCCATACTCTCGAAGGTTGTAAACGAAGACCTTACACCGCTTCTGCCTAAGATAAAGGCCCCGACGCTTCTCTTTTGGGGCAATCTCGACACCGCCACCCCTCTGTCGGACGCAAAGACAATGGAGCGCCTCATCCCCGACGCAGGCCTTGTAATTGCCCACGGCACGGGACACTTCTCGTTCCTCGAAAATGCAGGGCTTTTTGCCGCAGTAATAAAGAATTTCTTTAAAATAGACTGATTATGGAGCACTATAATATAATTTATGCGATAATAGCGACGGCAATGTACCTTATCGTTGCAAAGTACGACATTCATATGTTCCAACTGAGCTCGTACCGTTACAGCCGCTATTTTCGATGGTTGGTACCGGCGAACATCTTTTCCTTTAAAAGAGGGGTTGCGCTTTTAGCCTGTGCCTCGGCTCTGCTGCCCGACTTTTACGGATTGGGACTTTTGTCGGGCGTAACAATTGTGGCAGCAACCCACGCACTGCGCGAGAAATTCAAGACCCCGCTCGTATATACTATGCGCGTCAAGCGACTATTTGCCACCAATATTTTACTGTTTGCGGCAATAGCAGCCGCGGCTGTGATATTCCTAAGCAGCCACGCACCCATAATAATAGGTGCCGCCATCGTACTGTCGAACCTTATAATGCTGCTTGCCAACCTCATAAACACCCCCATAGAAAAAGCCATCAACCGACACTACTACAACGACGCAAAGAAGATTATCCGCTCGCACAAAGGGCTTATTATAATAGGCGTTACGGGCAGCTTCGGAAAGACAAGCACAAAGAATTATCTTGCCAGCCTCTTGGCCGAGAAATACAACGTGCTTGTAACACCGGGCAATTTCAACACTCTGCTGGGCGTTGTGCGCACGGTGCGCGAGCAGTTGCGCCCCTACCATCAGGTGTTTATCGTCGAGATGGGCGCCAAGCAGCCCAACGACATTAAAGAAATTTGCGACCTTGTGCACCCCACGATAGGCATCGTAACGGCCGTGGGCGAGATGCACCTCGAAACATTTAAATGCGTCGAGAACATACAAAAGACAAAATTCGAGCTCATCGACTCGCTGCCCCCGGACGGCCTCGGAGTGATAAATTTCGACTCTCAGCTCATAAGAGACTACAAAGGCACCACGAGCCGCTGCCGTGTGCTGAGATACGCCGTTGAGCAGAAGGCCGATTTTTGCGCCACCGATATTATCTATAATGGTAGCGGAGTATCCTTTACGCAGGGCGCCGACCGCTTCGAGAGCCGCCTTCTGGGCCGAGGCAACCTTCTGAACATACTCGCCTCGATAGCCGTAGCCGACCATTTGGACGTGCCCCGCACAAAACAGAAGAATGCCATCGCCCGCCTGCAACCCGTCGAGCACCGCCTCTCAATGAGCCGCACAGGCGGCCTCACAATCCTCGACGACGCCTATAACTCGAACCCGATGGGGGCACAAATGGCACTCGAAGTACTTAAGAATTTCAGCGTGGGCGAGGGCAATAAACGCATAATCGTTACCCCGGGCTTTGTCGAGATGGGCAGCCGTCAGGCCGAGGCCAACAAAGAGCTGGGACGCAGCATCGCCTCGTGTGCCGACTATGCAATAGTGGTTAACGCCACCAACCGCGCGGCCATAAGCAGCGGCATACAAGAGGGGGGAATGCCCGACGATAGAGTATTTCTTGCCGACTCACTTGCCGAGGCACGCGTCCATCTGGGCAGCATCCTAAAAGCCGGCGACGTAGTCCTGTACGAGAATGACCTCCCCGACAATTTTAAGTAACCACCAAGAAAAAAGACCGTACAAGCAAGCGCAATTTATGGATTCTGCAATTGACAAGAATGATTGGAAACATAGCGATATAAATGTAGATAGTTTGTGGTTAATTCCCGAAAGATGTAAAAATGGGAAACATAAAAATATTTATCACGGGAATTTCGTACCTCAAATTCCCAACCAACTAATAAGAAGATATACCAACGCAGGAGACACTGTTCTTGAGTTATTCTCGGGAAGTGGCACTACTTTATTTGAATGCGAAGAATTACAAAGAGACTATATTGGATTTGACATAAACAGCAACATTATTGACTATGTAAATAGCAAAATGATTGACTGTACAACAATAAAATACACCGTAGAAAATATAGATGTAACCAATACTCTTGATTTTTCAAATGCTATTGAAAAGTGGTTGACTGACAACAATAAGAAGTATGTAGATTTTGTAATTGCTCATCCGCCTTATTTAGATATTGTAAAATTCACAGACAATGAAAGAGATTTATCCAATATCACAGATATAGACATATTTATAAATGAACTGATAAAAGCAATAGGTTGCGGCCTTAAATATCTTAAGACAGGAGGTTATTTTGCTATTATAGCAGGAGACATTTACAAAAACAGTGAAGTTGTTCCATTAGCCTTTAAAATAATGGAAGCAATTAAAGATAACCTGAACGTAAAGATGAAAGGAATAATTATTAAAAACATCGAAGGCAACAGAGGAAAGTTAAAGACACAAGATATTTGGAGATACAGAGCTCTAAAAAGCGACTATTATCTATTTAAACACGAGTATATATTTGTTTTTAAGAAACAATAATATGACAAAAACAGACTTATTTATAGAATTGGCACACCCCGACAAAGACGGCAAAAGCCGCTGGGTATATACAAAAGAATTTATAGGGAAATATGCAGAATTGCAGTTAGGAAATGGAGGCAGTTGGTGTCGTGCAAGCTCGTCATTGGCCAAAAAATATATAACCTCAAATCCGCAACCTATAGGGTTTAGTGGGATTTTGCTTGCAAAGCGACAAAATTCATTTTATTGTACATATTTCTTGCACAACAGAAATGTCGCAGACACAAAATCCCCTTACCCCATAAAGCGACTTGAGGTAAT